>JBIQMB010000296.1:0-5217 GCA_044463745.1 Chitinophagaceae bacterium
GCCACCTGATTATAAAATTCCTGATTAATAAATTCATCTTTTACCACATGCATCAATATCTCGGATGCCTTGGAGCAGGTAGAGAATGGCGCCATGATAAACGACAGCTCCGGCTCATGCGGCAATCGATCAGAATCAACCGCCAGATGTACCGTATCCTGATCAGGAAATCTGTAAATACAGAATGGAATATTCTTATGAAGCAACAACCCGGCAATCCTTGAAATAATTTCTTTCAATGTTGAAAATTTGAATGGCAAAATTAATGATAATAGGATGGAGTTCGATACTAGAAATTGCGGGGAAACATTTCAGACTATTATCCGGATAATATTAAAGTGGCAGCTATTAACCCGTTATGAGGCAAACGTTCTGCTTCAAAAACACCTATCCAAAAGCATTTTAGGATTGTTTGGCAAGGGTGCAATTACAATCGTTAAATTAATATTCCGAACATGTAAAAAAACGTGTATCCTTCGTAAATTGCAGTGTTTATGCGTTTCAATTTAAATTCAAATTATAAGCCTGCCGGAGATCAGCCTGAAGCTATCAAACAACTAACCGAAGGGGTGCTTTCCGGTGAAAAATATCAAACACTTCTGGGTGTAACAGGGAGTGGTAAAACCTTTACCATGGCCAATGTGATTCAGAATTTGCAAAGGCCTACCCTAGTGCTTACCCATAATAAAACGCTGGTGGCACAGTTGTATGGCGAGTTCAGGCAATTTTTTCCTGATAACTCTGTCGGTTACTTTGTTTCTTATTACGATTATTATCAGCCCGAGGCTTATATGCCCGTAACCGACACTTATATCGAAAAAGACCTGAGTATAAATGAAGAACTGGATAAGCTCAGACTGGCTGCCACTTCTCAACTCCTTACCGGAAGGAGAGATATAGTGGTTGTAGCCAGCGTAAGCTGCATATACGGTATTGGTAATCCCAAAGACTTTGCAGAGGGTGTGGTCCGTATTCAGCAGGGGCAAACAATCAGCCGTCAGGGATTCCTGCATTCGCTGGTAAACAGTTTGTACAACCGTACCCAAACCGATTTTACCAGAGGTACATTCAGGGTAAAGGGCGATACCGTTGATATTAACCTGCCTTATATGGATACGGGTTTGCGTATCACTTTTTTTGATGACGAAATAGAAAGCATCGAATCGCTGGAGATCAGCAGTGGCAAGCGAATATCGCGGGTTGACCATGCTGCCATTTTCCCGGCCAATTTATACCTGGCACCCAAGGATAAAATAAACCAGATACTTTTCGAGATTCAGGATGAGGCTGCACGCCAAACGGATTATTTTAAAAATATTGGTAAATACATTGAGGCCCAAAGAATTTCGGAAAGGGTGGCTTATGATGTGGAAATGATTCGCGAATTAGGTTATTGTAATGGCGTAGAAAATTATTCCAGATTTTTTGACCGTCGCGAACCGGGAACACGACCCTTCTGTTTGCTCGATTATTTTCCCGACGATTTTATTTGTTTTATTGATGAAAGTCATCAAACCATTCCGCAAGTGAGCGGCATGTACGGGGGCGACCGCTCTAGAAAATTAATTCTGGTTGATTATGGATTCAGGTTGCCATCAGCTCTTGATAACCGGCCCTTGAACTTTAACGAGTTTGAGAACATGCTCAACCAAACCATTTTTGTAAGTGCTACGCCGGGTGATTATGAATTGGAAAAAACTGGCGGCGTGGTGGTAGAGCAGGTCGTACGTCCGACAGGCCTGTTAGACCCCCCGATAGAAATCAGGCCTGCAGTTAATCAAATCGACGACCTGCTGGATGAGATAGACAAAACTGTCCAGAAAGGCGACAGGGTGTTGGTGACCACGCTTACCAAACGCATGGCCGAAGAGATGGACAAGTACTTACAGCGGATCAATATCAAATCCAAATACATTCACAGCGAGGTTCATACGCTGGATAGGATAGAAATACTCCGGCAACTTCGATTGGGGGAAATCGATGTTCTGGTAGGCGTAAACTTACTCAGGGAGGGGTTGGATATTCCTGAGGTATCACTGGTTGCGATCTTGGATGCAGATAAAGAAGGGTTTTTAAGAAATGAAAGGTCACTAACCCAGACGGCCGGTCGCGCTGCGAGAAACGCTGATGGGCTTGTTATTTTCTATGCGGATACCATTACAGAAAGTATGCAAAAAACCATAGACGAAACGAATCGTAGGCGAGATAAACAAATTGAATACAACCGCATCCATCACATCACGCCGGTTACCATTAAGAAGACCGTGGATCAGATTATGGGTCAGACATCCGTTTTGGATATCAAAGGTTACGATCCCAAGGCAGAAAATGCCGTTGTAGAAATTCAGACTGTAGCAGCTGAACCTGAAACCTATAACACCATACCCCGGATGGAAAAAGCCATTAAGGATACAAAAAGCAAGATGGAAAAAGCCGCGCGTGATATGGACTTTATGGAAGCAGCGAGATTGCGCGATGAAATGTTCAGATTGCAAAGAGAACTCAAAGAGATGAAAGGGTAAGAAAAACCCATCGAGCCATCAGCAAGACTAAGTGAACGTTGTCCAAATGATTCTTCCTTTGTAATCCAAAATATTATTAAGGTTATGCCGGATTAAAGGCCCCTAAGAGGAAAACAATTACAATTCTCTTTCACATAATTTTAGGTTATTGATTTATTTTTAATAGATTTGAATACTGAGTACCATCCTGTTTTAAATGGTTGAGAAATAATTATTAAATAAAATCTGTAAAAAAATAAAATAACTCCTTCTCTATGGCGCATATTTTCAGAGGGTTCAGGCCTTCCTTACTTTTTGTTTTTTCTATTCTCCTTTTGCAATCCTTTTCCTGCAAAAAATCCGGAAATGATTCTAAACCGGACTCAAAAGCTGAAACGATTAAGCTTAGCGTTAAAACAGATACCATCCGCGTGGACGAATCACTGACAATCGTTCCAACCTTTACACCGACCGTTGAAAATCCATCTTCGAAATACAAATGGAATACAGAAAACAAGGAAATAGCCGGAATCCTGATCAACCCGGATTTTTCTGTAACAGTCACAGGTAAGAAAAAAGGAATTGCAAATATTGGTCTCTATTCCCTAAAAGGTGAATTGATGGCCTTTTCAAAAATTATTGTTGAAGAAAAAGCTTACGAGGACGATGGGATCGTTAAAATCCTGGCCATTGGAAACAGTTTTTCTGAGGATGCCATTGAGCAATATCTCCACGGCCTTGCTACGGCCGGTGGATTCAAAACGGTTGTAGCAAATTTATTTATTGGAGGTTCGAGCCTGAGTGAACATGCTGCCAATGCGGCGAGTGATGCCAAAGTTTACTCCTACAGAAAAATCGGGTTGAATGGTGACAGGACTGTAAAAGAAAATACATCCATTTCAACCGCCCTCGCTGATGAAGATTGGGACTACATCAGCTATCAACAGGTAAGCCAGAATTCAGGGCAGTACAATACATTTACCACACCGCTTCCTGCATTACATAATTATGTGAAAGTCCGTGCAAAAAATCCTGAGGTCAAGTACGTATTGCATCAGACTTGGGCATATGCGCAAAATTCAACTCATGCCGGATTTGCCAATTATAATAATAATCAGCAAACGATGTACGAGGCGATTGTAAGCACATATAAGCAGGCAAAAACATTAATCAATGCGGATATTGTGGTACCTGCGGGTACGGCCATTCAGAATGGAAGAGCCAGTTTGCTTGGTGATAACTTTACCAGAGATGGCTTTCATCTGGATTTTAACATTGGCAGATATACTGCTTCCTGTGCCTGGTTTGAAACAATATTCGGCCAAAACGTAGTAGGAAATTCTTTTAAACCTTCGGGATTGGGTGACTTGCAAACTGAAATAGCACAGCATGCTGCACACTTCGCCGTTCTTCAACCTGATAAGGTAAATCCCATGTCGGATTACCAAAATGCAACGGAAGATCCCTTAAGCAAACCGGCATATATCAATTTTGGAAGCAACGCGGGTGTTCCCAATGCATGGAACAGCCTGGGCGGGTTTACACAGGGCTCATCCATTCCTATAATACACGACGAAAACGGGAAGAACTCAAGTGCATCCCTAAAAGTTACTACCAAATTTAATGGAAGAAATACCGATGGCCCAACTACCACTAACACAGATATGAATATTCCGGCATCCGTTTCTTCGGATTCTTATTTTGGAAATGCTCGCAAAGAGTTTGGGGGTATAAATGTGCCCGAAAGCGCTTTCAAAATTGAAGGTCTTGAGACGAATAAGACCTATAGTTTCTGCTTTTTTGCGGCCAGAATGAATGTGGGCGATAACCGGGAAACCAAATACACCGTAAAGGGAACCAACGAATCTATTGTATTTCTGAATGCGTCCGGTAATTCTTCTAAAACTGTTTGTGCTACGGGTATAAAGCCTGATTCTGATGGATCAATAACCGTAACCTTAACAATGGGTCCGAATAACAACAACGAATACGGATTTTATTATATCAACGCCATGAAAATTGCGCCGGAAAATTAGCCCACATACATACAAAACAAAAAAATCAAACCCACCATTTTATACAAAAATCTCTGATTATGAAACCTATCATTTCAAAATTACCGACTGCTTTCTTTATCATTTCTTTATTTGCGATAAGTTTTTCATCATGCAAAAAGGACTCAAAAGAAATACTACCCGACGAAAGTGTACGGCTCAATAGAATACAGGGCGATTTGTTTATCGGCGAAAGTGTGTTGCTTATGCCCACATTCATTCCTTCAGAAAACAATCCGTCAGCCAATTATACCTGGAAGGTTGAAAACTCGTCTATAGCCGATCTTACTGTTATGGAAAATTTTTCCGCAAAGGTTATTGCAAAGGCTAAAGGCGAAACCCGGGTTTTATTACAAACCACTTCGGGCAAGGAAGTGGCCTCATGTGTGTTGAAAATCTCCGAAGTTCCTGACCCGGTCGTTACCTTAAACATTACCAACCAAACCATAACAGAGGATGATGAAATGAGCATTGTTCCTACTTTTAACCCAGTTGTTACCAACCCATCAGAAAAATATGAATGGAAAGTAGAGAATGACCAAATAGCAGGAATTACGGTCAACAGCAACTTCAGCATTTTGATCAAAGGGCTTTCGGAAGGGGAAACCACGGTGTCGGTGGTGAAAAAAGACGGGGGTAAGGTGTTGGCTACAGCAACTATA
>JBIQMB010000297.1:0-5217 GCA_044463745.1 Chitinophagaceae bacterium
TTTCGCAAGGTCAGGAAATTTGTTGGCAAAAAGATTAACCCCGAATTGCCCGGCTGTCCGTCTTTTTGTTTCCTTAATGAGTTGGAGTGATTTTTTTGGGGATTGGCCACCCAAAGGAAGCATACCCAACCCTCCAGCATTGGATACCTCAGCCACCATCGCAGGCGTGACTATCCCAAGCATGGGAGCCAGCACAAGCGGGTATCTTAATTCTGAAAGAAGAGATGTCATTCATACGAAATTAAGGGATAAAGTGGAATGGTGGTTAACGGAGGGCTATATAGGCACTGCTAAGTTCATTATCTATTACAAATCAATGGGCAACTGCTAGGCTATCGTATGCAATAGCACAAGTGCGACGCTTGCACCTAATGGCTGCGACATACGGAGGTTGCGAAGATCATCATCTATTTAATTCAATGGGATAGTATGTAAGAGGCGCAAGCGCAACGCATGCGCCTGGTGGGAGCGCTACGTTTGCGCGCGATGTTAACTTTCGAAAAAAGGAAAATAAAAATTCCCTGATTTGTAAATGAGCGCTTTGTCATCACTGTACATTTGGATGAATCGCTGGATATTCATCGATTTTATACCTTAAACTTTATATAATGTATTTTAAAAAGATTCTTTTCTTTTGTCTGATTTACGCTTTTGGGATATTTTCTCTCAATGCACAGAAAACCGGTGTAATGGTCATGGCGCATGGTGGCGGTGCGCAATGGAATAACTTGGTTGAAGACGCCGTTAAGCCTCTGGCGAAAAAATACCCGGTATCAATTGCCTGGGGAATGGCTGATCCTAAAACGCTTCAGGAATCTATTTCACAATTGGAATCAGAAGGGGTTACCCGCATAGTCGCTGTCCCGCTTTTTATTTCCAGACATAGCATGGTAATTCGTCAGACTGAATTCCTCCTTGGCCTGCGGGATGAACTGGCGGATCCGTCCATGCCGTCAATGGATCATTCCGATGGAAGCATGATGTCAGGCACAATGAATCATGCTCAGCATAGCGGGCATATGATGGAAAAGGCTGAACTTAAACCTCTTAAAAAGAAGGCCAGCATCATCCTGACTCATGCGCTTGATGACAACCAGGTTGTAGCGGGGATTCTGTACGATAGAATCGCCGAGCTTAGCACCAATCCTTCAAACGAAACGATAATACTGGTTGCTCACGGCCCCAACGGGGAAAAAGATAACAGGGGGTGGATTATAAATCTGGAATCGTTGTCAAAGAAAATTCAGGCGATACAAAAATCTAATGGGCAGATATATAAACAGATATTTGCTGTCACCGTCAGAGATGATGCAGACAAAGAAATTTTTGAACAGGCTAAAGAGCAATTCAGGGCATTGGTCAGGCAGTCAGGAAACTTCGGAACCGTAATAGTCGTCCCGGTGTTCTTATCATCAGGAGGGAGAGAACATGCTGTAGCAGAAAGATTGGAAGGACTGAAATATAAATGGAACGGGAAAGCACTGCTGCCAGATGCAAGGCTTAGCGGCTTCCTGGAGTCTTCTGTTACCGATGCTCTTAAATAAAATACAGCAGATTGGTTTCAAGAATTTTTGTAATAAAAATATTTAGGTAAAAAAAATGGCATCTTTAATTACGATGCCATTTGTAATTAAATAATATGCTTTCCCAGAGGTAGCTAACACTTTCAAATTCGGGAAATTTTTAAAAACAAGATAAATCCTTCAACCTGTTGGCGTCCGCGTTTAGGCATAGCGGGTGGCTGACCCGACAGCCTTGAAGCAGGTTCTCTAATTACCGAAAGCATAAAAGCGTCTTCTCCAATTTACTATTTTGGGAGAATTTAAATTCACTTAACACTTTTACAAAAGAATGACTATGCAGAAACTGCGCTGTTTTACTATTGCAGTGAAATAAAAATTATGAGAAGAAATAGAAAGATTCTTTCGGCTCTGATGGCATTTTTAATCATGGATGTCGGAGCATTTGCGCAAACGGATTCTGCATTTTCCAAAAGCCTGGATGAGATAGTTGTTACAGGCCAGTACAAACCTCAGTCGCTTCGGAATTCTGTTTACCAGGTTAGGGTGATAAATAACACTCAGATTAAGATGACCGGAGCTACCAATGTACAGCAGGTATTGAATGCCAAATTGGGATTCAGGTTCAGCAACGACAATACGCTTGGGATTAGTGATGTTCAACTCAATGGCATGGGCGGGAATAACGTGAAAATACTGGTTGACGGCATACCGATGGTTGATCGGTATGATGAGAAGGTAAGCCTGAATCAGGTTGATATTAATACCATCGAAAGAATAGAAATAGTAGAAGGTCCTATGTCCGTTTCCTATGGTACGGATGCGATGGCCGGCGTCATCAATATCATCACGAAAAAACCAAAGAAGAATGCCCTCTCTGTAAGTGGTGGAGTTCAGGAAGAGACGGCAGGCAACGAATACTATCCCTTTTCTTACAAAGGAGTCCACAATCAGCATGTTAATATTAACTATGGAAAGAAAGGCTTTTTAATATCTGCCGGCGGTACGCATAATGATTTTGATGGCTACGGAGGCGACCGATATGGGAGAGGGAAAAACTGGAAACCCAAAGAGCAATGGATGGGAAACACCATTCTTGGATATGCGGGAGAAAGAGGGCAGATCGATTATCGCCTCGATGGATTAAGAGAAGTTATTAAGGTCAGGAATCTCATCAATATGAATAATTACAAGGCCATAGATCAGCAATACCTGACGCATCGATTTATGCATCAGATCCGGGGCGAATACAGATTAAATACAAAACTTCAGTTAAGCGGATTTGCGGCCTATACGAATTACCAGCGTGAAACGAAAACCAGCCGCCATAATTTTGAAAAACAAATAATTGAGCCTGGTCAGCCCGGAGATAATGATATATCCCGGCTAAAAAGTATGGCTGTTAAGGGAAATCTGGTTTATGAAATCAGTCCTGATATAACAATGCAGCCGGGGATTGATATCAACCATGAACAGGCAGAAGGAGCCAGAATACAGGGAACGCCAGAGATTAATGACTACGCAATTTTTGTGTCTGCGGAGTACCATCCTTCTGATGCCGTAAAGATCAGGCCTGGTGTGCGCATGGGCGTTAATTCAAGCTATCATGCGCCCTTAGCCATACCCTCTGTAAATGCCAGATTTAAACTGAATGATAAATTTGATTTAAGGCTGGCCTATGGCTACGGATTCAGAGCACCAACCTTGCGGGAACTTTACCTGAAGTTCTTCGATATTAACCATGACCTGGTGGGCAACAAAGACTTGAAGGCTGAGTATTCACACAGCATAAACGGATCATTGAAGTTTATGCCGCTTAAACAAAATGGAATTGCATTTTATACCACTCTGACAGGATATTACAATGTTTATAAGGATCAGATAAATCTGATAGAAAGCCGTACCAACAATACGGAATATACTTACTACAATATTGATAAGTCGAGGACACTCGGTGCGCGTTTGGATAATAACCTGAAATGGAAGAAACTGGATTTAACCCTGGGCTTTGCCTATAATGGTTACGCATCCAGTTTGTTTGATGATAAAAATTATGTAAAGGAAGATAAGAAAGATGTACTGTGGACACCGGAACTGGCCACTGAAATCATTTACAATTTAAAAAGCATCCGGTCAAGCGTGGCTTTGTTTTATAAATACTACGGTGCCAAACCAGCATACAGTTTTGGAAAGATCGGTTCTCAGGACGCTATACTGCTGACACAGACGGGATCATACAACCTGGCTGATTTTACTTTTTCAACAGACCTGACCGGCATACTCAGTACCCGCCTGGGCGTAAAAAATATCTTTGATGTAAAGGATGTCCGGAATTCAACGATTTCGGTATCAAATACAGAACACGATAGTGGAGGTGCAAGAGCCGTGGGCTATGGTCGTTCTTTCTTTGTAGGGGTAATTTTTAACTGGAGTAAGAAATAAAATGCGAATAGATATAAATGAAGATTTAATGAACAAGGTAATTAAAGGAGCTTTACTGATTTTTATTGTAACAGGACTTTTGTCATGCAAAAAGGATATGGATCCGACATTTGTAATTAAACCCTCGGAAGGCGTTGAGCAGATAACTCTACAGGGATTAGCCGGATCAGAACCGGGAAATGAGGCGAAAAATGCAGTCTATCTCAACCTTAGGGATAACCAGGCAAAATCAGTGCTCAGATCAGGTTGGGACATTGGGTTCTACAACGGTCCGGATTTCAGGGTTATCCTGAATAATACTTCCGGGGCAGGCGTAAAAGTTTTAAATAAATATGATCTGACCGGTGTTGGTGCAAAGGATACGATTGGATTAACCCTTACTACCAGTATGTTTGATCCGCAGCCTGAAGATCTGGCTTTTTTCGATGATATATCCGGAGATATAACCAAGACGGCAATCCCCGAAGTATCGGTGGATGATAATAAGAACCCTGTTATTATTTTGAACAGAGGTACCGGCGGCGGAATAGCTGGCCGCCCATGGGTGAAATTGAGATTGCTGCGCAACGATAATGGCTATACGATGCAATATGCCGGTATTACTGAAAAAGCCTTTAAGATTATCAATATACCGAAAGATGCCAGTTTCAACTTTCAGTTTATTTCTATCGACAGCGGGCTGGTTTCGGTTGAACCTGAAAAAAATAAATGGGATCTGGTTTGGTCTTTTTCTATTTATAATACCGATTTTGGATGGGGTACGGTGCCCTACACTTTCTCGGATATGATCGCCGTCAATTCATTAGCGGGTGTGGAGGTTAAGGAAAAAGTGTATGCAGATGCCGTCACTGCTACGGCAGCCTATGCTGCATTTAATAAAGACAGCGTTAAAAGCTCATCGGTTATCCCCGGCCGCTGGACTATTGGTAACAGATGGCGCAGCACACAGCCGGCAACAGGTGCCCGGCAGGATCGGTTTTATCTCATTAAAGATACAAATGGCAATTATTACAAGTTCAAAGCTATTGCCATGGGGGTAGGTAATGATGGAGGTACCCGCGGTAAACCTGAGTTTAAGTATGCGTTGATAGAATAAAACAAATTACCGTCCAGTCTCTGGCTAACAGCTTTCTGTTTAGTTTTAGGATGGCACAAGCGCGACGCTTGCGCCGGATGGGAAAGGTCTTCGGTATTTATTCAGCGAAGTAATTGTATCCGTTATAAACATAAATTCTGAAGAACTGGAACCCGGGTG
>JBIQMB010000298.1:0-5216 GCA_044463745.1 Chitinophagaceae bacterium
CTTCCCTTATAATATGGCTCCTGCGCGATGTAATTATCCAAATTTTATTTACACCCGATTTCATTGCTATGCGCGATTTATTCGCTTTCCAATTAATCGGTGACTTTCTTAAGATCGGAAGCTGGCTTTTAGCCTTTCTTATGGTTGCAAAGGCCATGACGAAAACATTTATTGTTACTGAAATATTATTTGCAGCCAGTTTTGTAATATTATCATTTGCTTTTATAAGCCATTATGGTGTGGTAGGTGCTACCTATGCCTTTGCTCTAAATTACCTCATTTTTTGGATTGTGATGGAGTTGGTTGTTTGGAGGTATCTACGAAAATAGATTTACCCTCCCTGATCAGGTTTGCTGAAAGTAATAAAAAGCCTCTATCTGTCGTTTAAAAGATATATAATCCAATTTAAGCGAAAAGAATTCAAGATGGAAAATCTTCCCTTGGTGAGTGTACTGTTGCTCAGTATGAATCATGAAAAATTTATTGAACAATGCATCAATAGCCTTGCCAATCAAACTTATAAAAACATTGAGGTTCTTTATCTTGATAATGCTTCCTCAGATAACACGTACGAATTAGGAAAGAGCTTTTTGGAAAGTTCTGGACTGCCATTTAAGGATTTTAAAAATTATGAATCAAGGGGTATCTCAAAAAATTTAAATTTTCTATTGTCGCAATCCAGCGGGGTGTACGTTTCACCACTTTCAGCGGATGATTGGTTTAAAGAAGACAACATCGAAAAAAAAGTGGAACTAATCTCTGAAAACGAAGAAATTGGAGCCGTATTTAGTAACGGATGGGAGTTTGCCCAGGAAACGCAGGAGTTAATTCTTCAAAAAAGCAATAATTTTAAGAGAGGGATGGTGTATAAAGAGATTCTATCACAACCTGATAGCATTTTTTATGTCGGGCTCCTTTACCGAAAAAATGCAATAGTGAAAATTGGAGGATGGGATGAAAACCTGATTATTGAAGATGTCGACCTTTTTGTTCGTCTTACACAAAGGTATAGTATTGACTTTTTGGAAACACCACTTGTCTATTACAGGAGATCATCCCAAAGCATGTCAAAAAATATTGACATAATGTTAGAAGGGAAACAGCAATACTACAAAAAGTTTAAAAATGAAAAATGGATAAATATGAAATGGTGGTTGAGTGACCAATATAGAAGAATGGCTGCAAGATCAATTCATGAATGCAAAATAAAATATGCAAGAAAATATCTTTTACAAGCAATAAAGATATACCCATATAGTATTAGCCATTACCGAACCCTGTTTTACCTCATTCGAAAATACACATAATATAAAAAGTGAAGCTATCAATCATTATAGCAACTCGAAATAGAGAGAGCATTTTATTGGAATCTCTTCAAAAGGCGATCGAAGCAGTTAGAAACCTTCCAGCCGAAATAATTATTGTCAATGATGGAAGTAGGCAATTATGTTTCCAAGATTGCCAAATGACTAAAATATCAATTTTAGATAATAACCAAAGGGGAGTATCTACCGCCAGAAACCTTGGTGCTACACATGCTAATGGAGAGATCCTATTATTTGTCGATGATGATATTTGGGTTAACAAAACAACTATAAAATGGTTAATTGACAATTGTGATGTACTTAAAAGTGGTCAAGTTTTCGTTTTGAATTGGGAATACCCCCCACATCTAACATCTTTACTTAGGAAATCAAAAATAGGAAGATATCTTCTTGCTAAGCGGTACCACACCCTTTCGGGAAGAATGGGGATAGAAAAAAACAAATCCAACAAAGGGTTTTTAAAATTTAATAAAATAACTAGCTGTAGTTTAGCCATTTCAAAATCGAATTTTACTGACATTGGCGGGTACAATAGCCAAATTATTTTCCAAGGAGAAGACCTTGACTTTTCTAATCGATTACAGAGTAATGGAATTGAAATCAATTACGTCTTCGATGTCAAAGTGCTTCATAATCATATAGACCGATTAGATTTTAATGGGTATCTTGAAAGAATAGCGAGAGGATATAACTCACAATATTTAGCGGAGCGAAATGGAATAATAGAGGTGAACGATGATGAATTTAAAACATATAAAGTTTTTTATTATCAAGCAGGACTACTATTTAAGCGCCCTTTAATCAATCTTTGTGGCTTACTACCATTACATCAGATGTTTGAGCCGATAACCAATCGAATTATCGGGACATTAAGTGCAGTAGTAAAATATCAACAGTGGAAAGAACTCAACAGGAGTAAATGTTAATCGGAGAGAGATGGAAAAAAATCAACCACCATCGATGACTATTTCCGAAAAGCAATTGTAAATCAAGAATAAGAATCTAATAAAAGGGATATTGTAAGTTCAATGGGGGAGTTTAAAATTAAAGTGGTCAAATGCGAATAACTATAATCGTACCGACTCTTTGTATGGGTGGCATGGAACTGCAAGCCATCAATCAGGCCAATGAATTAAGTCGGCGGGGTATTCCTGTGCAAATGATTGTATTGTCAGACGCAACCGATTTGAAACACCTCCTTTCAAAAGATGTAATTGTTTTTTCGCATAACAATCCTTCGCTTAAAGTTTTAGATAAAAAGGCTCTGCTAAATGTATTCTCTGCCATAAAGGGCCTTAAAAAACCTATCAGAGAATTCGGTCCGGATCATATTATAGCAAATCTGCCACTCTCTGTAACAGTAGTCAGATTAATGAAGTTAATGAGGATAACCAATGCTAAAGTGTGGCCTTATCATCATTCAACCCAATATCAAAATGCTCCCATAAACACTGTTGGGAAGCATCTTTATCATCACTTACTCGTGAGAAGTATTTCACGCAATGATGAACATCACCTTTATGTATCACAGGCAGTAAAAAAAGATATTGAGGCAAATGAACGTATCAAGACAGGTACAGTCTTATATAATGCAGCACCTACCCCGGAAAGAGATTGGGTAAAGCATCAAGAAATTTTGTCATTTTATGGGCTCAAATCCGAATCTTACATCATCATCCCTGGCAGGTTACACCCAGTAAAGGGTCACTTATTCTTCCTTTCGGCAACAGAAAAAATTATAAAGGATTATCAGTTGAAGGTTATGATTGTAGGTTCGGGTCCTGAGGAGAATAGCATCCGGAATTATATAACGAAGCACAATCTGGAACAAAATATTATCCTATCCGGCCACTTAGAGAATAAGGATGTTCTGGAATTAATTGCCGGTTCATATATGTGCGTTATCCCTTCATTGATTGAGGGCCTGGGGAATGTGGCGATAGAATCCCTTGCAGTCGGAACTACAGTATTGTGCAGTAGCGCAGGAGGCCTCCCCGAAGTAATCTCAGACAGAAAGAATGGCTTTGTTTTTGAAAAAGGAAATGCATTAGATCTTCAGCAAAAATTTCGATCGGTAATTGTGGGAGAGACAAGACTAATCCCATCTGAAACTTTAATTGAGGATTTCAATAAAAAGTTTACAGTCCAATACCAAATAGACCATCTGCTTTTATTTATGAAAAATTAGTTTATCGGCAGTTAGGGATTTTATTTGCGGTCTTTTTACTTAATTTTTAATAACTAGATAATTATAGTAGCAAAGAAATTTATTGTGCTTAAGGATAAAGACAGCGGTTAGATTGCCTGATGTTAACGATGCCAGCTGAAAGCTCGCCCAAATAATAACGTTCAGTTTAAAAACGTTATAACTATACTTTTTTTTATTAGGTAACCCCAAATCTAATCTGCTCTGTCCGTATGAAGCACATATTATTCATATCCTATGATGGCATGACTGACCCCCTTGGGCAAAGTCAGGTTATTCCTTATCTGAAAGGGCTGACAACTTATGGTTATCGTTTTACAATATTAAGCTGCGAAAAAAAAGAACCATATCAAAAGAACAAACACCTCATCACAGAAAGCCTAAAATTTTTACCAATAGAATGGGTTCCAATTAAGTACCATAAAAATCCGCCCGTATTATCTGCTGTTTACGATCTGCATATGCTCAAGAAAAAGGCGGCTCTGCTTCATAACGCAGACCCATTTGATATGGTTCATACACGCGCGGGCACCCCTGCTCTGGTAGGTCAGTGGATGAAAAGAAAATTTGGTATCAAATTTCTGAACGACATCCGGGATTTTTTTGCTGATAGCAGGGTTGATAGCGGATCATGGAACAAAAAGAACCTGTTGTACAATATGGTTTATCAATACTTCAAAAAGAAAGAGGAGGAGCAGTTAACTGAAAATGATGGCGTCGTTTGTCTGACTCATGCTGCTGAAAGTATCATCAAACAAAACATGCACCTTAAATCGGGAACTCCTGTTGAGGTTATTCCTTGCAGTGTGGATACAGAGTTATTCAATCCTGAAAGAGTAAACGAAAGTTATCGTAGAGAGCTAAAAAGCAAATTAGGAATTCACGAGGATGATTTTATTGTCAGTTATCTCGGAAGCGTTGGAGGTTGGTATTTGACGGATGAAATGATGCGATTTTTTAAATTGCTTATTTCTCGAGTCAGCAATGCGCGGTTTCTGTTTATTACTCCTCATGGCCATGATGAGATTTTCAAACACGCACGTAAATTTGATATTTCTCCTGAAAAAATAATCGTACGCCACGCCAATAGGGATGAGGTTCCTGTATATCTTTCGCTAAGCCATTATTCCTTGTTTTTTATTAAACCATGTTTTTCAAAACAAGCTTCTTCTCCTACCAAGCACGGAGAAATTATGGCCATGGGAATACCCGTTATTTCTAATGCAGGTGTAGGCGACATTCAAGAAATCGTGAACCAATCTCAATCTGGCATAGTGCTGGACAACCTGGATGACTCTAACTGGGAAAAGGCTATTAATCACCTGAGTTCTAAAATATTTAATAAAGAAAAAATACGCCGCGCAGCCATAGAGTTTTACGACCTAAATAAAGCCGTGCGAAAGTATCGGGATGTTTACCGCCTGATCATAGGATAAACTAAACCAAACCATTGCCCTTACACATGACCTTCTTAGAACTACTCTTATTCCCGGTATATATTCTGTTGTTTTTCTTTTATTTCAAAAGAACACAAAACAGGCTTCAGAATGATCTATTAAAAAAATATCATCGGCAGGGCTTCTGGATAAAAATTTTTACAACTCTTCTTTTTGTATTATACTATACTTTTCTGACCTCCGGGGATTCGCGGGATTCGGCGAGATAGGTATGATCCATCCTGGTTG
>JBIQMB010000299.1:0-5192 GCA_044463745.1 Chitinophagaceae bacterium
TACCTATACCGAACAATCAACGAATAAAGACCGAACTAGATACGGATTATATCCTGTGTGTTACGGGTGTTGTAAATTAAAGTAAAGTGCTGAATAAATATGGTCTCCTGATTTCAAAGGGGTGGGGAAGCATCAAGCCGTAAATAATGTGTTGGCTGATTAATGCCTCATAGATCATGACGTAATGAGAGAGTGAATGGATGGAAATTTTATGACACTATTTTAACCGAACTTTAGGTAAAGCATGAAAACAATTTATAAATTTTAACTGGTAGGCTACCTATAAATTTGATGGTGGACATTTCACTTGAACGACCGCATGCATATTGATTCTGGGTTTCCCACATATCACCATTGCTGGCAACATTTGATCGCTTACCGATAAAGTATGAAAGTCTACGTTATTTGATGTTTTTGCATACAATGCATGATCAGCTGAACCACATGCATAGCACACCCAGCACGGGCATCGATGACCATATTGCGAACATCTACCAGCTGGTGGTGTGCAACGCAGCATATACAGGTAAGGGTGTAAATAGTTTTAAAAACTTTTGATGGAGGGAAAACATGGCAAAGTATTTATTTTCTGAGCACCTATCCGTCTTCGGAATTGGGCCCAATGAGCCAGATTAATATTTCCCCTTTTAACAGTAATATTCCTTTCTCTCTCTCGCAGTGGGAAACCCAGATTGTTTAAGACCTTCAGGGCGACTTTGCGCCTTTTACCATGCTTCAGTTTACAAGCAATGAGGTTGGCCACATAAGCGGATGAAATTATTTGATGTTATAAATTATGGATTGATGTCCAAAACCAATAATGGACGGTAATACATGCCATGAGGTCAGGTTTGCTTTTCACGACATTACCGGCATGTCCTGTATTAATATTAGTACCGGTTATATAATAATGAATATGGATTCTGAAAATATGTCCAAAACGTATGCAGGGGTCTGATCTATACAAAACCACTGATGGAGGCGCTACCTGGATCGTAGTGAAAAAGAATATATTTTCCATTTATGAATCCGGTGCGATTGATCTATATTTTAGAAATGAAAAAGATGGATTGGCCTCAAATGTCAAAATTTACCGTACGTCTAATGGTGGCATCCACATGGAAAAAAAGTCCCGTCATTAGATTTCAGCAGGTTATTTTTTCCAAAACCCTCCTGCTGTCCCGCAGTAGATTGGCAGGAAAATGTACTCAAACGAGCTTTTTAACAGGAACAATTTATCATTTTAAAATTTTTGCTATGAAAACATTTACCAAACTGATTATTATTTTAGTATTGTTATTTCTGGCTGTGTCCGAAATCATTGCACACAAAGCGATACTGCAAAGTGACACCGGAAGAAGCAGGAACATCACCTGTCAATCTTATGATATCGCAAAACACTATTTATTTGACAGGATGGTCTTTATGCTTTAACTTTACTTTTGCCAGAGTTAAATTTGAAAGCGTTTTGGATACATCCTTGCTTAACGAAACACAACTGATATCATTATTAAGAATTGGGGATCAGAGCTCCTTTGAAATTTTATACAACCGCTACAGTAGTAGACTTTTGGGTTACCTCTTAAAAATGACTAAATCAGAAGATTTAGCAGCTGAAATTTTACAGGACACTTTTCTAAAAATCTGGAAAAACCGGGGAAATCTGGATCCTGTGCAATCCTTTCGGGCCTACCTATTCAAAGTTTCATCCAATCTTGTCTACGACTTTTTCAGAAAAGCGGCCAGGGACAAAGTACTACGTGAAAAATTAATCCGCGAAAACGTATCTGCCTTAAAAGAAATTGAGGAATTCCTGATTAAAAAGGAAAAAATAAAGATGCTTGAAGATGTTATTAAGGAGCTTCCGCCCAGGCGGCGAGAAATATTTCGTCTGGTTAAGTTAGAGGAACGATCATATGCGGAAGTAGGATCTATGCTTCAGGTATCGCCATCGACTATTAATGACCATATTGTTAAGGCCACTAAATTCATTCAGCAAAAGCTTGCTCCATACAGCCTGATAGAAGTAGCTGTATTACTGTCTGTCACAATCTGAAAATAAAAATTCTTTCCAAGCAGATGTAAATGGTAATTGAAGCGTATTAGCTCCAAATTAATCCCTTGGAACAAAACACGGAAATAGAGTTTTTATTCAGTAAGTATATTGAAAATACTTGTACAGGAGATGAAGTCGTCAGGTTACTTAATTACTTTGAGACGGCTGAAAATGAAACATACCTGATAGAGCTAATTCGTAAATATGGCAGTGCTTACAACCAGACCGCAGACGATAATTTCAATACACTGCTAGAGGACACCCTTCAAAAATTAAAAGAAAACATAGCCGAACAGGATGGAATGGTTCTTTTAGAAATGAAACCCAAAACAATAAATAAGCATATATGGATTAAGCTTGCAGCAGCCGTTATTGTGGTTTTCATGTTCACATCTGTCGGATATTTCATCTTGAAGCAGAGCAGACCCATGATGGATCATCAAAACACTGCCAGTGAAGTGATAGAAGATGTGTCTCCTGGTAAGTATGATGCAGTTCTGACACTGGATAATGGTACTATTTTTAATTTGGATAGCACCAATAATGGAGAATTGATTAGTTTAAAAAAAATAAAAATAATAAAGGAGGACGGCAAAATCACTTATAAGCAAATACTTAATAATGGATTCGATACTAAACCAGTTTACTCCACAGTATCCACATTTAAAGGTAATGAATACCATCTCGTACTGTCAGATGGGTCAGAGGTTTGGCTCAACGCGGAATCCTCTATCAGGTTTCCCATAGCATTTTCCGCCGATGAAAGAAGAGTGCAAATAAAAGGAGAGGTTTATTTTGAAGTAGCAACCCTCCCATCAGTCCCATTTAAGGTAGAAGTTGATAGTCATGTAAGCAAAGGAGAGATTGAAGTACTTGGCACCCGATTTAATGTAAATGCTTATCCGGAAGAAGCTACCGTTAAAACCACTCTTTTAGAAGGCTCGGTCAAAATAAATCGGGCCGGCGAAACAAAAACGCTATTTCCAGGCGAGCAGGCATCCTACAATCAAGCATCTTTGACAATAAAAAAAGATGTAAACACAGACGATATTATTGCCTGGAAGAATGGATTATTTGTATTTAACAATACCGATCTAAAAACCATTTTACAAAATATGGCCCGATGGTACAACGTAGAGGTTATTACTGAAGGAACATTGCCCAGGGACGGGTTTACAGGCAAGATTTCAAAGTCATTGCCCCTGTCAAAGTTTCTGAAGGTTTTAGAATTAAACGGGGTACAATCACAATTAAACGGTAGGACTGTGATTATTGGATTATAAATATTTATAAAAACAAAACCGGTAATGGAGCAAGCATTACCGGCAGCGTTAGGCTACTACAAACTTGAATTTGAATCGTAAAGCAATAAGTATTGCCTTACATTTTATAACCTATAAACTTTACAAATATATGAATTTTAAATCTTACAGTATCCGACTAATCCATCACAACGGATCTACGATTAAAACATTATTGATTATGAAATTAATTGTGTTTTTTTTGTTCATGATGTGCATTCAGGCAAAGGCAGGAAAAGCACAACATATTAATCTGAGCTTAAACAATGCTTCGATTAAGCAAGTTTTCAAGGAAATAGAAAAACAGACCGGGTATCATTTTTTTTATAAAGAGAAATTGCTCGCTGATTGCCCCAAAGTCAATGTACACATCAAAAATGCTTCTTTGTTAGAAGCTTTAGGTGAAAGTATTGAACAACTGCCACTCACCTTCACCATTGTAGGTAAAACAATCATCATCCAGGGTAAAGAGCGCGTAAAGAAGCGGTTATTAAGTGAGCCTATGCAACCTTTGATAATGGCAGAGGAGATACGGGGGATCGTCACGGATAATGACGGGAAACCTTTGCCGGGAGTGTCGGTGATGGTTAAAAGTACAAATAAGGGAACCACTACCAAGAGTGACGGATCGTTTGTCATCAGCGTCAAAAAAGGTGATATCCTGGAATTCTCTATGATTGGATATAAAAATGTGCAGGTTCAAGTAATAGTTTTCAATAGTTTAAAGATCATCATGTCTGCAAGTATCGTAACCACTTTGGATGAGGTGGTCGTTACGGCATTAGGTATTAGCCGACAGAAAAAATCATTGGGATATGCGACCCAGGTAGTTAAAAGCGATGAATTGGGAAGTACGGGTTCTGGAAGTATGGCCGACGCACTATCAGGGCAGGTCGCCGGCCTCAACATAAAAAGCAGCAATAATATGGGTGGTTCCACTAATATTGTAGTAAGAGGGTTTAAATCACTCACGGGAAATAATCAGGCCCTTTTTGTTGTTGATGGTGTTCCCATAGACAATTCAAATTATAATTCCAGCAGTCAAAAACAAAATGGGATTGGATATGATTATGGTAATGCAGCTTTCGATATCAATCCTGATGATATAGACAATGTGAGTGTATTAAAAGGAGCTGCAGCTACAGCATTGTATGGTTCAAGAGCGGCCAATGGAGTTATTCTTATTACTACCAAAAGTGGTACCAAATCTGGTAAACCTACCATATCCCTGGGCTCAAATCTGACCTTTTCCGTTATAGACAAAACCACCTTTCCGCAGTACCAAAGGGATTATGGTGCTGGTTATGGCCAATTTTACGGGCCAGACGGCAAAGGATATTTTGATATGCAGGATGTTGATGGAGATGGTACCCCCGACCCCGTCGTTCCCCTGGCTACCTTCGGCTCTTTCGGCGGAAAGTTTGACCCAAATTTAATGGTTTACCAATGGGATGCATTTGATCCTGAATCACCCTTCTACATGCAGAAAAAACCATGGGTTGCAGCCCCTGCCAATAATGGTCCGTTAAGCTTTTTTGAGACACCAATAACCAAGGACAATAGCCTGAGCATAAATGGGAGCCTTCCTAATGGAAACTACAGGGTATCCTATTCAAATTTCAACCAAAATGGCCTGTTACCCAATAGCAAATTGAACCGCGATAATTTTTCCTTCAAATTGACACATAAGTTTTCAGAAAAATTTACGGTAAATGCTTCAGCAAATTACATTGTCACATCTGCCACAGGCCGTCCTCAATCAGGTTTAGATTTCAGATCCAATGCCATGAACGTATTCCGGCATTGGTGGCAGGTAAACATTGACGTTAAAGAAA
>JBIQMB010000300.1:0-5176 GCA_044463745.1 Chitinophagaceae bacterium
CGACCACGGGTGTTTCCATCTACATCGGATATGGCAAACAGGACACCGGCTTTTTGTAACTCCGCAGGGGTTTTGAAAGGTTGATCTACGTCATCATATGGTGTCTGCGGCAATGAGTGCATCTGTGAAAGAATAACCGGAATGTTGTTTTCCTTCAGGAGAGGCGCTATCTGCCAACTGTCGGCACCACCTACGATTACCACATCGAAATTAAACTCCTTGGCAAAATCAATGGCCACCAGCATTTCCTTTACGCCGTTACAATGGATAAATAGTTTCTGACTTTTGTCAAATATACCCCTTGTGGCTTCAAAGTTCAGATTTTTTTGAGCCGGATTTTTTTGATCAATATAGAATTTTGCTTCCTTAAAAAAGTTTTTCAACACATCTACTCTCTTCAATGCTTCGGCCTGAGGATCGCCAGCGGCACCGCCACCCGGTCCGCCAAAGCCTCCGAAAAAACTCATCCTCCGAGGCATCAAAGATGGCATATTAATGTGCATTTGTCCGTCCATTTTATAGGCTGCATCTTCCCAGTTCCATGCATCCAGTTGTACTACTGTGGAGGTTCCGGAGATTAATTGGGAGCCACGGCTGTCGTGCTGCGGAATAACATTGGCTAATAAAATACCATTATTGCGCAAAACATTAATCACATGATTGTCGGTGTTGTAAGCTACGATAGCTCTTATACTGGGATTTATATCTCCCAGCTCACTGTAATCGTCTGTGCCGGGAACCATTCCATTTACATCGCGTATACCCAGGTTGGTAATCGGGCTAATCAAACCGGGATAAACCTGTTTTCCTGCCAGATCATACGCTTTGGCATCGGCCGGAACGGGCAGGTTACTACCAACTTTTTCTATTTTAGAACCGTTGATAATAATGGTGCCATTCTGAATTACCTGGCCGTTACCTACATGTATGGTTGCGTTCTTTAGCGCCACAACACCTTTGTTTTCCGGTGCCGGATAAATATTCGGCTGGCTAAATGCGTAACCGCTGATAAATAAAACGGAGATAAAAAATATTACTGATTTCATTTTATAAGTCTTTTGTGAATTTGAGATTTATTTGAATTCATCGTTTTAGAATTAGTGAGTGTGCAAAACCTCTTCCGTGGCAAAAGCAGGAGACATGCTTGCTCCACCTCTTTTCTCACCATTGAGTTTTTGAATCAGGCGGTTCCGCTCCTCTGCAATTTCTTTTCTCAATTGTAAATCCCTTTCACGGTCAAAATAAATCGTTCCGTCAACGATGGTTTTTTGTGCGACAGCATAAATGCTCAATGGATTGTTGTTCCACAAAACCAGGTCCGCATCTTTTCCTGTTTTAATGCTGCCGGTTTGATTTTGAATATGCAACATCGTAGCCGGATTGATGGTTACCATTTTGAGTGCCTCTTCTTCGCTTAATCCGTACTTAATGCTTTTGGCTGCTTCCTGATTGAGCCTGCGGGCCATTTCGGCATCATCAGAGTTAATGGCGGTATTAACGCCTACCCTGGTCATGATAGCTGCGTTTTGCGGTATGGCATCTACCACCTCCATTTTGTAGTTCCACCAGTCGCTAAAAGTGGAACCGGCCACACCATGTTCTTTCATTTTGTCGGCTACTTTATATCCTTCCAGAATGTGGGTGAATGTGTTGTATTTGAATCCGAATTTTTCTGCAACACGCATGGCTGCTGTTATTTCACTCTGCACGTAGGAGTGACTGGTGATGAACCTTTTGGAATTCATGATCTCAACCAGTGCATCCAGTTCCAAATCTCTGCGAGGTGCCTGCATGGTGCTGTTTTTCGGTCTGTTATTGTAAGCCTTCCATTCATTTTCGTAATCGCGTGCACGGGTAAATGCGTCCATTAAAACTTCTTCTACACCCATCCTTGTATTGGGAAACCGGTTGTTAGTACGTGAGGTGGTTCTCTTCACATTCTCACCCAATGCAAATTTAATGAACGGATCAGCTCCTTTAAACTTTAACCCCTCGTCATTTGCACCCCATCTCAATTTAATCAACTGCGATTGGCCGCCAATGGTATTGGCACTGCCATGTAGTATTTGAGAAGTAGTAACACCACCGCTTAACTGGCGGTAAATGTTAATGTCGTCAGGGTTCAGATTGTCGCCGATGCGCACTTCGGATGTAACAGATTGTCCGCCTTCGTTAATAGACTGCACGGCAATATGTGAGTGTTCGTCAATGATACCGGGTGTCAGGTGCATGCCCGTTGCATCAATTACAATCTCCGCATTTTGGCTCAGGTTTTTGCCGATGGCGGCTATCTTTCCCTTCCGTACCAGTACGTCTGTGTTGTTCAAAACGCCATCTTTTTCCATCGTCCACACCGTTGCATTTTTGATGAGGATATCTTTTTGAACAGGCATTTCGTGCCAACCATATTCGCCAAATGGATAAGTAATACTTCCTTTTGTTTCTTTGGGTTCTGGTTTGGTATCCGATTTTTTTTCTGCATTTTCTTTTACAAGCTTAGCTGTCCATATCAGCGGGTTTCCGGATGTATCGGTACCATTTCCCTGCCATATATCTCCACCGCTTGCGCCGCTGAGCCTGATTGATTTGGCAGGAGAGGCTGATCTTCCTTTTGATTTTACCGGAGAAAAGACAATGGAAACTAGTTTGCCATTATTAGAGAATTTTGATTGCAGGGTGTCGGTAGCTATCAGACTGGCAGATTTGTTAGACTTGACATCCAACGTGTAATTTGTTTTCTGGCCGATCTGATTGGTAATGGTGAGCTGGTAGGTAGCAGATACGGGGCTCCACGAATCAGGATTCAGATCATATTGATTACCCTGGATCCAATTTTGTAAAATCACAGCACCCTTTTCGAATATGGGCTTGTCAGTAATGATAAAACTGGCCAGCTTGCCGGCATCCAAACTACCGGTTTGTTCGTAGATGTTTAAGAGCTGAGCCGGTGTGCGGGTCAGCGCATTCAATGCTGCTTTTTCGGTTAACCCTGCATTTATTGCTTTTTGCAAATTGGTAAAAAATGTTCTGCCATCGCGGATACCGTCTGAGGTCAGACAAAAGGTAATGCCTGCCTTCTCAAATGCAGCCGGGTTTCCGTCGGCCATTTCCCAATGCTTCATGGTGCTTAGGTTAACGTAACGTGCGTCGTTAGGGTCTTCTACATCCGTTGGTTTGGGGAAATCTAAAGGCAATATAAAGGCTGCGCCGGTAGCTGCCATTTCTGCTATTCGCTGATACTCATTTCCTCCGGCTTTGATAATGTATTTCTTACCAAATTCCTTTGCAATCCGGTCTGCTCTAAGGCTATTCCATTTATCGTTGGCTTCAAAGATCTGAGGCAAATTCTGAAGATTGTTCCAGGCCTCCAGGCTCAGGTTTTTTCCTTCATCACTTTTATCCTGCAGGTTCTTGTACCAGTCGGCATCCAGATAGGTTTGCCTGAGAAGCGCAATGGTGCCCATCAAAGATGAAGGGTACGACTGTGTAGAGGTTCCTTTGCTGAAAGAATAATGAGCTGATGCTTTGTCTTTAATAACTACCAGGTTATCACTTGTATTGGCAAGGGTTACCACTGTACCGGTACCCCGTGCTATTCCATCACGCTGATGTGTAAGAACCGTTCCGAAGCCCGCGCTGCGCAATGTGCCCGCGTCTTTATCATTTATTGTAAATAACTCCACTCCGTTTACTTCGGGCTTCATGGCCTGATTCCATGAGTAGGCTCCTTTGGTGTTAGAGGTAAGTTGGGCAGTGGCAAACGGATTGAATCCGCCGGATTCTCTTTTGGGATTTTCTATCCCATAATTGGTGTAGATATCAATGAAAGAAGGGTAGATGTATTTTCCTGAACAGTCGATGGTTACTGCATTTGCAGGCACCTGAACATTTGTTCCCAGCGCTGTTATTTTGTTTTTTCTGATGATTAGTGTTGCTTTCTGCAGTGTCTTGTCGGCATCTGTAACGATGGTTGCGTTGGTAAATGCATAGACCGTTTCGCGCGGATCGGCGATACCGTTTACCGGAAAGCTAACCTGTGCATAGAGGCTTCCGGCACTGAACAAAAGAAACAAAATGAGCGTGGAAAAGCTGCGTTTTTTTCCCATGGCAATTGTTGATTTAAGATTGGAAATTTTTAAAAAGGGAAGATAGGCATAAGTTGATAATTGATAAAAAAAATATGATGAGAGGTTTATTTTCACTGAAAGGTCGTATTTTGAAATCCGTAAATGAAGCCAGCAATCATTTTATTTTTCAGCTTTCTGGTGCATCATTGTTTTGCGCAGAATGAAATGTCGGGAATCGTTTTTGGTTCCACCTCCGGGCAACCGGTTGCTTATGCCACCATCAGGTCAGCCTTGACGCAAATGGCCATTGATACCGACGAAGGAGGATCATTTAATATTGTTGCAAATAAGTATGATACACTGATTATAAGCTGTATCGGATACAAGGAAAAACGTGTTTCGCTTTATTTCCTTAATAGTATTGACACCATTTATCTGGAAGAGAACCCTGTTATCCTCGATGAAATCATTGTTGATGATGCAGAAACCATGGTTTTGGGAATCTTAGATAAAAAGTTTGGCAGCTCAAGGGTAGGAGGAACTTATGCCGAACGAAGTGAAATCGTAACGTTGATTGAAATACCCGATCATGTCAGGCATTACCGGGTTAAAAAGGTTTTCATTAAAGCACGACGATTTGATGAAAGTAATCCCATCAGGCTGCACCTGTATTCTGTGAATGACCATGGCCTTCCGGATGAAGAGCTATTAAAAGAATCAACCATCATAAAGAAAGAAAATTTTGATAAGAAAACGGGTGTAATAACTGTGGACATTCGAAAGCAAAATATTTTGTTAGGCGAAGAATCATTTTTTGTAGGCATTCAATGGATAACAGATAATGAGGTAAAGTGGCCAACGGGGCCGGAAATTATTCAGACTAAGAAAGTACCCAGAATTTTATCTTATTATCGAAGTACAAATCCGCTGTGCTACGAATGCTGGTACGCCTATAACCATCGTTCTATTGTGCTTTATCCTGATGGGAAAAAGCCCGGATATGGCGGACCGTTAAAGGGCAATCCGTTAAATATGTGTGCCTCTGCAGAGATAGAGCTAATGGAAATTGATGACATAGAATAGGAAGGTTGCGGATATGCCAATTCAGC
>JBIQMB010000301.1:0-5172 GCA_044463745.1 Chitinophagaceae bacterium
ACCAAACCATAATAAATAAGTTCTTGCATGAACTACTCGACTTGATGGCCGGGTAGTAAAGCATTTTGAAAATATCGGTTCATATTTAATTCAGTTTTTAATACCTTCGATTTTACCGGTCGGATAAGAAACCCGATCGGTAAATCCTGAAATAGTATTAGAAGTATGCTGTGTTTGATTTCAATTTTGCACATCGTGGCAACTTCTCCAAAATTTGATAATCATTTTTCTGTATGGCTACAAGAAGAGATTTTTTAAAGGAGGCATCCTTGCTGGCGGGTGGAGTTGGTTTATGGAGCTCCCTCCCGGCTTCCATTCAAAAAGCACTGTCGATCAATCCGGCGCCGGGTACCACCTTTGCCGATGCCGAACACATTGTTTTTCTGATGCAGGAAAACCGCTCTTTCGATCATTGTTACGGAACCTTGCAGGGGGTTCGTGGGTTCAATGACCCGCGGGCAATCACCATCCCTGGGAAACGCCCGGTTTGGATTCAGGAAAATGAAAAAGGAGAAAGATATGTACCCTTCAGACTCAACATGAAGGACACCAGAGCTACATGGATGGGTGGCCTCCCGCATTCGTGGCCTAACCAGGTGGATGCGCGAAACAATGGTAAATATGATCGATGGCTTGTGGCAAAAAAAGCCGGCGGCAATTATCGTGATATGCCGCTGACATTGGGTTATTACAATCGCGAAGATATCCCATTCTATTACGCCCTGGCAGATGCCTTTACTGTTTGCGACCAGAACTTCAGTTCCTCTCTCACAGGTACTACAGCTAATCGATCGCATTTCTGGTCGGGAACCATTCGGCCCACACCCGATGCCATCGCCTGCGTGCTTAATTCTGATACCTATTACAACCGGGAGGCGCATTGGAAAACCTATCCCGAACGACTTGAAGAGAATGGCGTTTCATGGAAAGTTTATCAAAATGAATTGAGTCTTCAAACCGCATTAAAGGATGAGGATGAAAGCTGGCTGTCTAATTTTACCGATAATAATTTAGAATGGTTTTCGCAATACAATGTACGATTTCATAAAGCGCATTACGACTTTATGATGAAACGCATTGGTGAGCTGCCCGGTGAGATAAAAAGATTGGAAAAGCAACTCAAAGGATTGAAACAAAATGAAGCGGCTAAACCGGCAAAGGAATTAAAACAAAAGAAAGAACAACTTGCCAAATATAAAACGGAGACAAAAAAATGGAATCCTGAAAATTTTCAAAAGCTGACTGATTTTCAAAAAAACATTCATCACAAAGCTTTTACAACCAATACAGGTGATCCGGATCAGTACGAAACAGAGGAATTTGAATACGTAGAAAATGGCATTAAAAGAGAGCTTCGTTTGCCTAAGGGCGATGTCTTATATCAGTTCAGAGAGGATGTTAACTCCGGTAAATTACCTACCGTTTCGTGGTTGGTAGCTCCACAATATTTCTCCGATCATCCGAGTGCGCCCTGGTTTGGCGCCTGGTATGTTTCAGAGGTATTAGATATACTCACAAAAAATCCGGAAGTATGGAAAAAGACGATTTTCATACTCAACTATGATGAAAATGACGGATACTTTGATCACATCCCTCCTTTTACTGCACCCAAGCCCGGAGATGCTAATAGTGGCAGGGTTTCGAAAGGATTGGATACCGCAGTGGAATATGTAACCATGGAGGAGGAAATGAAGAGAACCAATATTAAAAAAGAAGATGCACGGGAGAGTTCCATTGGATTGGGCTACAGGGTGCCCCTGGTTATTGCGTCGCCGTGGTCAAGGGGAGGCTGGGTCAATTCGCAGATATTTGACATCACTTCCACCATTCGGTTTTTAGAAGAATTTTTAATGAAGAAAACCGGAAAGAAAATCACAGAGACCAATATCAGTGACTGGCGGCGTACAGTAGTTGGCGATCTGACCTCCGTTTTCAGGCCTTATAATGGTGAGAAAATAGACTTGCCGACATTTGTAGATAAAGAAAAGTTTGTAAAAGAAATCTATAATGCCAGATTTAAAGAACCTCCGGTGGACTATAAAGCACTCACAAATGACGAGGTACAGGAGATCAGCGGAAACCTCCGATCAAAAATTTTACCCGGTCAGGAAAAAGGAATTCGTTCTTCCTGCGCGCTGCCTTATGAATTGGAGGTGGATGGCAGATTGACGGATGACAAAAACCATTTTAAAATCAGCTTTTCATCAAAGAATCAGATTTTTGGTGACAAGGCAGCCGGATCGCCATTTAATGTTTACGCCCAAGGGAAGTTTAACGCAGGCAGTGGAATGGAAGAAGCAAAAAATTGGGCTTTTGCGGTTAAAGCCGCGGATGCCATCGATTATGAATGGCCACTGGCAAGATTTGAAAACGGGCGATATCATCTGAGTGTATATGGACCCAATGGATTTTATCGTGAATTTGCAGGGGATAAAAATGATCCGGAAATTGACGTATCATTGGAGTACGAAAAATCTCCTACATCATCCTCATTAACCGGAAACATTGTAGTTATTGCAAATAACATGGGCGACAAGGATATGGAGATTTCGTTGGCTGATAATGGCTATGGCGGAACCAAAAAGACAATCAGTTTGAAAAGTTCATCCTCAATCAGGGACGTGATTAACCTGAAAAATAGTTATGGGTGGTATGATGTTAGTATCAGGGTTGGCGGACGGGATCATTATCTAAAACGGTATGCCGGCAGGGTGGAGACAGGTGCTCATTCTAAAACCGATCCGGTGATGGGGCGGGTGTAGATTTTCTTGCGGATACAGCATATTTCCCCGCTGATAAGAATTGAAGTAAATGATTATTCCCGGCATTTGATGGGGGATTTTTTCCAGATTACACAGATCAGCGCCGAATACTTCGATGGATGGTTGACGATGTCCGCTATGAATTTTCTCCTTGTGAGTATATGTTTAGATGTATAAATTTCGGCGAATATCCCCGAAATCTGCGAGAGATCATTTTCCAGCTCGTCAAACTCAAAATCATGCAGGAAGATATCTGCAAAATCCGCAAGATGTGCGGGAAACATTTATTGGCAGTGGGATCGCTCATAATTGTAAAAGGGTATTTTCTCATTTTCTTAATGTAGGTTTCACAAAAAGCGGACTAGGATTTGATACCTTTGGGTATTAAATAATGAAAGGATGAGTGAAAATGCAAAATTATCGACAGCCACTTTTGCCAATGGTTGTTTTTGGTGTACAGAGGCGGTTTTTCAGCGGTTAAAAGGCGTTACAAATGTTACGAGCGGATATGCCGGTGGCCATGTTCCCAGCCCAACCTATCAGCAGGTTTGTTCGGGTAATACCGGCCATGCAGAGTGCTTGCGCATAACCTATAATCCCGAAGAGATATCTTATTCTGAACTACTCGATGTATTCTGGGCTACGCACGATCCCACCACGTTAAACCGGCAGGGCAATGATGTGGGTACGCAATACAGGAGTGTTATCTTTTATGAAAACGAGCAACAGAAACAAGAGGCCATCGCATCCAAATCTGCGTTAGAAAAAGAGGGCGTTTACGACGATCCGATTGTAACGGAGATTCAACCGCTTACCGAGTTTTATCCGGCAGAAAAGGAACATTATGATTATTACAATCGTAACCCATTGCAGCCCTATTGTTATTATGTAGCGAGGCCAAAAGTGGAAAAGCTGAAAAAACTTTTTGCGGATAAAGTTGCGGAAGGAAGTTAAGGTTATCGTCGATTTGGTCGACGTTGTTATCGGGATTTGATGTTATGCACAATTCTCTTTGTTAGACCGGGGCCCGCATATATAAAACCGGTGTAAATCTGAATGAGGCTGGCACCTGAAGTCATCCGCTCCTCAGCATCTTTTTCGTTCATAATGCCTCCGCTGCTGATGAGTGGAATATGGCCATTGCTCAGTTTGGATACCTCCTGTAAAAGGTTACGGCTTTTCTGTGTAAGAGGCTTGCCACTCAGTCCGCCCGCGCCTATTTTTTGGATAACCGTTTCATCCGTCTCGCAGTTTTCACGACTGATGGTAGTGTTATTAACCACCAGGCCATCCAGTTTTATTTCCAGTGCCAGATCGCAAACATCTATTAAGTCTTCATGGTTCAGATCGGGCGCTATCTTTAGCAAGATCGGTCTGTAAACCTTTTGTTCCTTTCGGATTGATTGCAGGTGGGTCAATATTTTTTTTAAGGAATGCTTTTGCTGCAGATCCCTTAAGCCCGGTGTATTGGGCGAGCTGACATTCACCACAAAATAATCAACATAATCATACAGCGCTTTAAAAGATTTCTCATAATCCAACCATGCGTCCTCGTTCGGCGTTACTTTATTTTTACCAATGTTTCCGCCAATGATCAGATCGGTTTCCCTGGTCCTGAATTGTTTCAGTCTCCGGGCAACAGCCTCTGCCCCATCATTGTTAAATCCCATGCGGTTGATGATGGCTTTGTCCTTTGTAAGCCTGAACAGGCGCGGCTTTGGGTTACCCTCCTGCGCAAGTGGTGTAACAGTACCGATCTCGATAAATCCGAATCCAAGTGCAGCCAACTCATTGAGATAAAGGGCATTTTTGTCGAACCCCGCAGCCAGCCCTACCGGGTTTTTAAATCGCAATCCGAAAGCAGAAACCTCCCGATTATCAGGGCTGTAAATACTTGTCAGAATGGATTTGGCGAAAGGAATCCTGCACATCCATTTCAACGAGTTCATCGTGAAATGATGCACTGACTCAGCATCAAATAAGAACAAAACTTTTCGGATAAGCGCGTACATAGGCTGCGAAGATATTTGATTTTAATACCCAATGATGAACATCATGAATGATTTTGGCCAATCATGATTTCTGATTAATTTGCCATGTTGGCAAAAGAAACCGGTCAGTGCTGCATATGGAGCGTAAATTTGCCACTATGAGATCCCTTTTGATAACAACTGATTAATGGCATTCAACGAAGATTCAAGAGTTAAAATACCCGCGCTGCTGCATCTTACACGGCTGGGCTATACATATATCCCAAGGAAAGAGCATGCAAAAAGAAATATTGAGTCAAACATTTTTCCTGAAATATTTATTAGCAGCTTAAAGCAGATTAATCCTGCCGCAACCGAATCTGAATTGCAAAAGTATCTTGAAGAAATACATTTCAAATAGCCTCTCATTGCAGACATCA
>JBIQMB010000302.1:0-5162 GCA_044463745.1 Chitinophagaceae bacterium
TTCACCTTCCTCCCTATTCTCCTGAACTGAATCCTGTAGAACTATTATGGAGAGAACTGCGTCGCAAGTATTTTCATAATAGAATTTTTCAATCTTTAGACCAGGTTGAAAAACAGCTATCAGATGCATTGAAGCAATACCACCAAAATAAGGAAGCCATTAAGCGATTGTCAAACGGATTTCTATTTAGTAATATTGATGGCGGTTAATTATTACAAACTTACCTGCTTATTTTACCAGAGAAAGAATTTAAATAAAAAAGCTGTCCGATCGGACAGCTTTTTTTGTTTTTACGTCGGGGCGGCAAGATTCGAACTTGCGGCCTCCACATCCCAAATGTGGCGCGATAACCGGGCTACGCTACGCCCCGAACTGCAAGGGGTGCAAAATTAAGGAAAGCAAGTTAAATTCAAAAAAGAAATCCCCACTTTCACAAAAAAGAAAATAAAAATTTCTTTTACAACCTGTTGGCGTCCCTGCAAGGGATTAGAGTGTGGGAGCCCGACAGCGTTTGAAAGAGGACTCTCCACCCGGTCACGCTGTCTTGTCCTTCAGACGAAAACAGGTGACCGTGTTACGACCGCTTCACAAACTTTGTGAGAATAACAATGGTCTGCTCATTGATTTTTCCTTCAATCTGTCCGGTATTGTCAGGTACCAACCTGATTCTTTTTACAACCGTTCCTTTCGCTGCGGAAAAATTGGTGCCTTTTACATTCAAGGCCTGCGTAAGCACAACCGTATCACCATTCTGAAGTTCATTGCCAAAAGCATCCAAATGAACATCAGGCTTTTCGAAAGCACTCATAGCCAGCCGAATCACAGATTCATCCAGATCAACGGAATGCATCACCGAATTGGCCCAATCCTGATCATTTAATTGATACAAAATCCGATAACTGAGTGCCTGAACTGCCTGCTCGGGATTCCAGATACTGCCTTCCAGAATCCGCCAATAATCAGGATTTTTAAGCTCATCTATTTCTCCAATACATTGTTCACAAAGAGCTACCTCATTCGAAATATCTTCATCCGGTGCTATGCTATACGCCGCTGTGGCGTTGTGGGTACTGCAAAGTTCGCAATTGCCGCCACTGCGTTCGTTTAATTCATTCGTTAACGACATGGTTTCAAAAATTTTAAAAGTGTCCGAAGATACCGCTTTTTATTGGCAGGGATTTCTGCAAGAGCTGCATGCGTAGCCAAGATAATAAGGTATAACGGAGTTGGTTTAAAGCCAGATGCTACTTCTCTTCCACCGTTAAATAAATTTGTACGAGTAATCATTCTATAGTGTTCCAAATACTACTTTCTATTTTTTGAATGGATATTTGGTAATTAGACGCCTCCTTCTTTTTGAAACGATTCACCCTTCTCTAAACTCCGTAGGCGTGGCTCCCGTTTGGCTTTTGAAAAAGTTGGAAAAATAGGCGTGATCCACGAATCCGAGTTCATAAGCGATTTCTTTTACAGAACAATCCGTTGATTGGAGAAGCCGTTTGGCTTCCAGTAGTACCCGACGCTGAATCAATTGTGTGGCCGAAGCGCTGATTTTTTTTTTGCAAAGAATGTTCAGATAGTTGGCCGTTATATTGAGTTTCGATGCGTAAAAACTAACCAGTTTCTCTTCTTTAAAATGTTGTTCGATAAGCACATTAAATTGCACGAGCCTCGGATTTGACTGGTACACTTTAAATTCAACAAACAGTCTTTCCGCTTCTTTGCTTACAATTGCAGCAATGACGGCAGCTCTGGCGCTGATAACATGCTTAAGCGAGTTGCCTGTATTAAGTTCATCTTTTATCGCATCAAACTCGTATTTCAAAAGCCTGAAACTTTCATCGCTAAGCGGTATAACAGGATGATTTATATAATTGGTAATCGCATAACGGAAATAGGAAACAAAATGTTCAAAGAAAACACGGTCAATCATTAGTTGATACCCAACTGTATTATGCCCTATCTTCCACTGATGTACTTGCCCCGGAAATAGCACGTGTACCTGCTTGTCACCGAGTTTATAATCACGGAAATCTATCGTGTGTACACCTTCTCCTTTGTCGAACAACATGATGATAAAGAAGTCATGTTTGTGCGGCTTATCAATATGTCTTTCTCCGTGCAGTTCGTTAAACAGTAGTTCATCCCGGCCTGTCAGTTGGCCTCTTCTGAATTCCTGGATACCTATAACCGGCACGCCCGAATGTTGAACCAAAGAGATTGTCATTAGAAGTTTTTGAGCTATTCAGGGAAGTTAATAAAAAAGTATGGATGAGAAAGAAAGATGTTGTTCGAATGATGGTCGCTCTAATCGGGTATGGCATTGATCACGCCTGTCCGCTAGCATTTTTGCCAATCAATGAAGCAACCACGTCGATTGGTTGATTCATTAAATGATCATTCTGGCAGATACTACGCCTGTGTTAGAAGATTGCAATATGCATTAAAGAGAAAAGACACCCTTCGTTCTTATCTCTCGCAAAGTATTCCTCAGAAAAAGACTCCGGAGCTCTCTGGCTGGTCAATTCGCGGGTAAAAGGCCGATTTCTCACCAAGTGATCCATATTTCAATTATTCATAAAGCTATCGTATCAGGTTGTATTCGACTTTAACAGACCAGTCGCGCAAATTCCACTAACACGTTCTCAAATACGCACAAAACCTTGTTTGGATTTACCCTTCCGTCCAAACCTATTCCGATAAAATCCTCGCTATTTCCGTAAAGCCTCGTTTCCTGGCATGTTGTAGTGCCGTAACGCCGTCGTTATCAGGAATCGCTAAATCGGCTCCTGCATCTTTTAGAATCTGAACAACCTCCTGATGTTTTTTGCCGCCGTCGCCAAGAACAACGGCTTCCATCAACGCGGTCCAGCCCAAACGGTTGACATGATCAATCGGATAGCCCTTGGTATTCGCCAGAACCCTGACTGTTTCTACATACCCTCGCTCACAAGCGGGTATCAATGCCGAACCATTGTATCGATTGAAGACATCAAACCGGGCGCCGTTCTCAAGAAAAATTCTGACTAACTCCGTCTGCCCACTAGCCCCTGCATAAAGAAACGGACTGTCTTGTCTATCATCCTGCAAATTGACGTCAGCACCACTTTTTACGAGCAGCTTTGCCATTTCAACCTGTTTGTTGGTGGTTGCCAGCAAGAGCAAGGAGCGTTTGTTTTTATCCTGTGTGTTTACGTTTGCTCCCTTGTTGAGCAATTCCTGTACTCCGGCCAGATCATTTCGTTTAACCAGTTTTAAAATGTCTTCCTGTTGCATAGTCGCTTCATTTGTTTCGGGCTTGCATTCGGCGCTACAAGATGCAAACACAGCCATAAGCGACAATAGCAATAATGCTTTCATGTGTCTTTAATTTATTTTTTAAAATGAATATAAGGGGAGGCGGTTTAAAAATCCTTAACAGGTCATGTAAGGTTGAAAAGGATTTCCTGCATTACCCCGGTATCATTATAAATGAAAATTACAACAGCAAAGTAATGAAACCCGCCGATAAACTCTTTGCCAAATCTATTCTGTTGCTTGAAACATTTATCACTTGTATCAAAATAGTAATAAATATTTCAAGGATCGGAATAAAACCAACACATGGTGAATTAGGTTGTTAGGTAACTTCGTTTCCAAATACTTAAACAATGCACAAATCGGAAATATCCCGCAAAGATTTCTTGAAAAAATCCGGATTAGGTTTTGCCGGAATGGCTATCATGCCCGGTTTAACGGGTGCGAGGAGCATTTCAGCCCAACTTTCAACAGACAAAAAGACTATACAAATGAATAAAGAATTTACATTAAAAAATGTACGGCTCGAAACCGGATTTGAATACGAAGACGATGAAGTAGCCCATACCAAAACGGACTTATTTTCTGTGACCATCAGCAATGGAAAAATCAAAAGCATCACCGCTAATCAGCCGAATGACTCTAAAGCCTTTGATGCAAAAGGTTTGCTGATGTTACCTGCATTCAAAGAAATGCACATACATATCGATAAGACCTTTTACGGCGGTCCGTGGCAGGCTACCAAGCGGAGGACGGGAGGTGTAAAAGGAATGATTGCACTGGAGCAGAAGATTTTGCCGGATATGTTGAAAACATCCACTTATCGTGCTGAAAAGATGATTGAACTGCTTCAATCGAAGGGTTCTTTCTTTGCAAGAAGCCATGTAAATATTGAACCTACCTCAAAATTACAATCGCTCAAAAATCTTCAAAAAGCCCTCGAAAATAAAAAAGACACCTTTGAAGCGGAGTTGGTAGCGTTTCCACAGCACGGGGTTTTTTATACAGATTCAGTGCCCTATTTAAAAGACGCTGCTCAAATGGACATCGATTTTATTGGCGGAGTTGACCCTTATACACTTGATGGATCTATTGAAAGAACGATCGATTTTACTGTTCAATTGGCACTCGACAACAATAAAGGAATAGATATACACCTGCACGAAACGGGAGAATCGGGCCTAAAAACCGTGGAATACCTTATCAAAAAGGTAAACGAAAATCCAGTTTTAAAGGGAAAAACTTATGTAAGCCATTGTTTTATATTGGCGAGGCTGGATAATAAAAAACAGGAAGAAATAGCCGAGCAATTGGGCGCATCGGGCATTGGTATCGCATCTACCATACCTTTTGGTAACCTGATTATGCCGATACCAACTTTATATAAACACGATGTAACCGTGCTTACCGGAAACGACAGCATCATTGACCATTGGAATACGTGGGGGAGCGGTAGTGTATTGCAGAAAGCCAATACGATGGCACAACTCTATGGATATTCCACCGAATTTTTATTATCCAGAAGCCTGAAGCTTGCCACAGGCAATGTCCTTCCGCTAAACGATAAAGGCATTCAGCAATGGCCGAAGGTGGGTGATGAGGCCAATGTGGTGCTCATTGATGCAAGCTGCTCTGCAGAAGCGGTATCGAGGATATCGCCGGTGAAATCTTTAATAACAAAAGGGAATATGTTGCATTTTAATCAGGCTTCGGAATAGCTGATCATTTATCTACAGTTTTTTTATGATGGCGGTGTAAGGGATTACCTGGGGGTGATAACGTGAAAGTGATAACGGAGTCACGGGATTACCTGACGGTGATCCCGTGAGGGAGGATGCAAAGACAAAATGAAATACGCTTACTGC
>JBIQMB010000303.1:0-5134 GCA_044463745.1 Chitinophagaceae bacterium
ACCCTGAAATGAATGGCAGAAGAAATAATAGATATTCAGGAAAATTACGAAGAAATTCTTAATACGAAGGATGAGGTAAAGCTTCAGGAGTTTCTTGACAGCCAGAATATAAGCGACGTTGCTGAGCTGATAGATGAAAATGAAGAGGATGAGGTGACAATTTTCATGCACATGAGTATGCACCGCGCCACGCGTGTGTTTAAAATTCTGGATCATCCTACCCAAAAAAGAATCATTAAAAACCTCCCTCCCAATAAAAGCGCAGAATTACTTAACGAGATCCAGTCTGACGACCGTACTGCCTTTTTTGAAGACCTGCCTAATGAAGTATTGCGTGAACTTATCAAAACCCTTTCACCCGAAGAAAGGAAAATTACGCTTGAGCTTCTGGGATATCCTGAAAATTCAGTAGGCCGGCTGATGAACCCCGATTATGTGTATGTGTATGAATACAATACTGTGGGTGAGGTATTGGATGTGATCAGGAGCGTGGGTAAAAACACCGAAACGATTGACGTTATCTATGTTATAAATAAATATGGCGAACTGCTTGATGACCTCCGCATACGCGAGTTTATTCTGGCGCCTCCATCGCAGCGCGTAAGTGAAATGATGGATGGCCGTTTTATTGAATTGAATGTAAACGACGATCAGGAAAGCGCCTACGAAGTTTTTAAAATGAATAACCGGGTGGCCTTACCGGTGGTTGACGATTACAATGTGCTCCTGGGAATTGTAACGATCGACGACGTACTGTGGGTAGCGGGCGAAGAATTTAGTGAAGACGTTCAGAAGATTGGTGGTGCCGAAGCATTGGACACGCCTTATCTGGAAACTCCGCTGTTTACCCTGGTAAAAAAACGTATCGGCTGGCTGGTGGTTTTGTTCTTTGGTGAAATGCTGACGGCTACGGCCATGGCTTTTTATAATGATGAACTGGCCAAGGTGATCATTCTTACCAACTTTATTCCGCTCATTATCTCCACAGGTGGTAACAGCGGTACACAGGCATCTACCCTCATTATCCAGGCCATGGCTTTGGGTGAGGTAACCGTAAAAGAATGGTGGAAGGTTATCCGCCGCGAACTCTTTTCAGGTTTGATGCTGGGCAGTATTTTGGGGGTGATCGGTTTTTTGAGAATCGCCGTCTGGAGCTTTTTAATGCAGCATGGGGTAATGGAGAATATATATGGTGAGCACTGGATTTTATTGGGCATCACGGTAGGCATTTCTCTTATAGGCGTGGTACTTTGGGGGTCGCTCATGGGTAGTATGCTTCCTATTTTGCTTAAGCGCCTGGGTGCCGTCCCGGCCTCATCTTCCGCTCCTTTTGTGGCTACCCTGGTGGACGTTACCGGATTGATCATATTCTTCAACGTAGCACTCTGGGTACTTACCGGAACCATGCTCTAACATAGCCTAATTTCGCAACAGCATTTCATTTACAATACCGGAGGCGTTTCTCAAACCGGAAATTTCTTATTGTGAAAATCAGCCTGCCTGATGTTGATTATCTTTGGCGATCTGAAAAAATAAAATCTTACAAAATATGCTTGAAGAAAACGATTTGCGTCCGCTGGTGCCGGTCAAAAGACATGAGTGGCTAAATAAAACCTTTGGCGAAATGAAGGCGGGTGAAAGTTTTGTGTTCATTAACGATCATGATCCCAAACCGGTTTATTATGAGCTGAAGTCTCTTTATGGAGATGTGGTAGCCTGGGAATATCTGAACAAGGGCGGGCGCGACTGGAAGGTGAAAATTACGCGAACCGAAGATTCCATAGGAAGGGATCTGGGCGATATTTCCACCGTTATGGATTTGCGCAAAGCCGAGAAAAAAGACTGGAAATACACGGTATTTCATCGCTATGGTATGATGCGCGAGGGTGATACCATGGAGGTAATCGCAGATGAACATCCTGCGGAAATCAAACAAATTTTCGAGAAGCAGTTTGCCGGAAAATTTACGTGGGAATACAAGAAACAAGACCCGTTTGAGGTAGTGGCCCACATAACCAAGCTTCACGAAGGCGCTCAGGCAGAGGTTGATATTCCGGTGGTGGACAGTATCGATCTCAGGCCTTTTCCTCCGGCTGAGCGGCATGAAAAGTTTTTCAAAGCTTTTGATGATCTGAAACCGGGCGAGTCTTTTGAGTTCATCAACGACCATGATCCTAAACCGCTGTATTATCAAATGGAGGCGGAAATAAAAATTCCGTTTAAGTGGGATTATCTTGCAAAAGGCCCGGAAGAATGGAAGATTAAAGTGAGCAAGACAATAGGTTAAACCTGTATGGTTGGGCGCAGATATTGAGCGTTGCAAAAAATCTAAGTTCCCTCCTGTCAGGTTGTGCGCTGGCTTTAAGCGCGAGCAAAAACCTGACAGGTGGAAACAAGACCACTCTGCTCAACCTGTCAGGTTTCTCCTTCGCTTAACCCTTCTCCTTCCTTACGTCAATGGAATAATAAGGTCGTCCCCACGGGACTAAATAACTCTGCTTAAATCCATTTCTACCAAAAAGGGGCGTGCCGCTGGCACTTGAACCCGCTAAAATGCCAAAGCGAGTGGAGGAATCTCCCTGCTATCGTAAAAGAGGACTGGAATCGAAAGTGCCGTATTGCTCACCTGCATAAGCAGCACACTTTCACCTATTATTGGATCTGTCATCGCCCAATAACTTCAATTGCCGTTCGCTGTACTCAGGAGATTTCTCGACTCGCCTTGTTTACCTTCTTTCAGTTTGGCATTCTACGGGCATCGCTCGAAATAACAGCAATGGAGAGCCTTCGTGACTCTTCGTGCTTCCGTGTCTTTGTGGCTAATAGAATGAAATTATTGCATCCGTACAAGCGTGGCACTCGCTATTGAAAAATGATAAACTGTCAGCTTGAGCCGGAACTCAAATAACTTCCCTACTATCTTTACGAATCTTCTTACCTTCTTTTTCATCATCAAAGCCTAACACATCCAACCATAATCCCAAAATTCCTGATTTGGCTACGCGTATTCCAAAAATTGATTTATCATTGCACCTCCTTAAAAAAGGATTACAAAGAATGAAGTTTTATAAGTATTGGGTAGCGCTCGCCTGCATTGGCCTGATCGTAAGCCCCTATTTGCCCTGGGCCTATTATCCTGACCTTGACAAAACCTTCACCGGATTTTTCAGCGAACGCGATTTGTACGGCAAACCAGGAAAGGTTTTTATTTTTCTCGCAGTGGTCAGTTTCGCTTTCGCATTGATACATAAAGTGTGGGCCAAACGCAGCAATCTTTTGATAGGAGCCCTCACCATCGCCTATACCATCAAAACTTATCTTTTATATACTACCTGCTACGGTGGTGTCTGCCCCGAAAAACAATACGGAATTTTCATCCTCGTTTTATCCGCACTGCTGTTGATGGTTACGGCGCTGTTTCCGGATATGAAAATCGACGTAAAAAGTCAGCCGAAAAAGATTGAAGAAGACGAATAATCGAACCTGTCTGATTCTATCGGGGAAAACAGGAATCAATCTTATCCTAAGGCAAATATTTTGGGAAGAAAGATAATGCATCCCACCACCACGCTCATGATGGCAGTGATCAGCACCGCCGCCGCGCTGGTATCTTTAATAACTTTCACCATCGGATGATATTCCATCGTAATCAAATTACAAAGCTTCTCCAGATTCGAATTTATAATTTCTGTTACCAGCACCATAGCTATGGACAATAAAACAAACAACCATTCCGTAGCTGAGATTTTAAATAGAATGGATGCAACAATTGCCAGTGCAGCCATGGCCAGTTCGATCCTTCCATTTCTATCTATTCTGAAAAAAGTGTAAAGACCAATGAAAGCCACCCGGATGGATTGATATACAGATTGCTGTTTGGGCATTTTATCAGAAAAATTAAACGCTTACTTATTAAGCATAAGGCTCAAAAAATCAATAAAGCGATCCAAATCGCGCTTTACTGTTGGTAAACCTACCGATATGCGGATGGCGCCCCTCATTTTATTCACAGACGCTACCAACTTATCGTAACTGAAATTGTCCCGGCTTACATAATACGCCGCCAGCTCTGCATTGGATACGCAACTCTTAATTTCGTCAAGACCGGGATTACAAAAGCATCCCGAACGAATAGAAATGTTATGCTCATTGGCGGCATGCTCTATCTCATCAAATGCATAAGGCTCCCCATTCCGGTCGTAGCAGTTGATGATCACATTTCCACCCCTGTGGTCGGTATTGGTAGGCCCAAATATTTTCACCAGGGAACGGCCACTATCATGTTGCAATCCCTTCAACCGGCGTATCAAATACTCCGTAAGCGATTTAACCCTTTCGTTGATACGGTCGATACCGATACTGTTTATGAAATCCAGCCCTGTTTTAACAGCCGGAATGCCAAGGTAGTTTAATGTACCATCCTCAAACCGTTCGTGCCCTTCTTCTAAAATTTCATCCTGCACGGCTACGGTAACCAATTTTACCGTACCACCGGCAAACCAGGGCTTCTCCAGTTTATGAAATTTATCTTTGTGAATCAGAAGACAACCTAACCCCGTTGGGTATCCGAATATTTTATAAAATGAAACACTGACAAAATCTGGTTTTATCCTTGTCAGATCCAATCTGCTCGATGGCACAAAGGCTGCAGCATCTAGCAACACGTCATATCCCAACCGATGAGCTATTTCAATCCATTTCAAATCATGTTTTACACCGGAAACATTGCTCTGCGCCGGAATAGCAAAAAGTTTATTTTTCCTGTCTTTAAATTCGTCCAGCGACTGTTGAAGGGTTTCGTCATGAATTCGCAAATCTTCTACCTGCACCGGCACATATCGTACAGTACCACCTTTATGGCTGCAATAGCTTCTTATTCCGTTTACTGAATTGTGATTATCAGAAAGTAAAACAAAGGCACTATCCGATGAAAAAGGATAGCTTTCACCTACAATCTTCAACGCTCCCGATGCATTGGCGGTAAACACACATATATAATCTCCGGCATTAAAAAATTCCAGAACCGTTTTTCGGGCATTATCTACCAGGTCAGTAGCAAGCTGAGAAGTAGGATTGGTAGAATGCGGATTTCCCATTACATTTTTGAGTAGCATTTGCTGATGCCTGGCTATCT
>JBIQMB010000304.1:0-5129 GCA_044463745.1 Chitinophagaceae bacterium
ATTTCAAAATCTTTCTTAATTCCATTTTCTGCGTAAGTCTTCACCCGTCCCCAATCAACCGAATTATTTTGCGATTTATTTCGGGGTGTGTAAGCCAGAATCCTGGCCGCCATCGTATTGCATAGCCGCTTAAAATCATCAGCACTATAGTCGGCCGGGGTTCCGAGCCACGAAGCCGGAATCGTAAATCCTGAGCTCAGTGCAATGGCCTGATCAAGGTAAGCGACCGCTGCCGTTGCCACCTCTGCATATTCAGATGCAGCATCAAAGGATTCGTCCACCGTCCTCTTTTCATCCACCCAAAATGCCCTGTCGTAAATCAGGCCAAGGGTGCCATACGCAACGCCCTGTGCAAATCGGGCCATAGCCTCTACCCTGTTATTACCACTACCTGCCGAGCCCACTTCTACACCATTTTCCAGTGCTTTTAAAATGTTATTAGCCTGGCCAATGGCACCATACATTTTTGACCATGTATAGTCTGTGTTACCGGCATTTGAGTAGCTTGGCTGGTTATTCCAGGCCTGCCTTGGCTCGTACGACATGTCGCGCATCGCAGCATTCCCCCATGAGCAACTTACATTATCCGAGGTTACCGCCAGCATCATTTGAACACCATCGAATGAATGATGGCCATTAAATATAAGATTATACAAACCTGCAGCAGCATTTTCTAGATCGGGTCCCGATGAAAACACCTGCTCAAAGGAAGGATCGTTATAGTTGGGTATTTCCAAAAGATTCTTTTGGCACCCAAAAGGTATCACTGCTATTAAAAGCGTGCAGACAATTATTTTTACTTTTTTCATTTCTTAAACTTTTTAGTTTTAAATACAGCACCAGATTAGAATCGCAGCCCTAATGACAAAGCAACATCTCTGTAGTTCGGGTTCATATAAATACCATCATACGGCATTCTAAGCGAACCAACTTCCGGATCGTACCCCGTGTAATTTGTAAAAGTGATCAGGTTTCGCCCTACAACTTTGAAATCCACTCCCTTTATAAAGCCATTAAAAATTTTATTAAGGGTTGATTTGGGCAAACTGTAGCCCAGCGCTACTTCTCTAACCTTTAAGTAGGTGGCATCTTCTACCCAGTACTCGTTCGGATCGTTTTTATCGTACATGCCCGAAAACCAGTAATCGTAGGTTTTCTTTTGGCTTTGAGGCACATTGTACATGTCTTGTCTGGCACTAGTATTGTTGAACGCCAGGCGCTGATCTTTACCATTGTAAACCACACCGCCCTGCTTCCAATCCAACAAAAAGTAAAAAGTGAAATCCTTGTAGTTAAGGGTATTGGCAATACCCATCAGAAAATTTGCGTTACCATCACCTATTTTGCCATACCATGTTGCTCCCGTCTCATCTTTTAATAAAACGGGCAGTTCATTTACCGTACCCTGGCTACCCGCTGGTACAACATAGCCTTCTGAATTCACTTCATAATCTCCGATGTTTTTACCACTCGGTAATTGCTTAGCCATCTCTTCGAGCGTTTTCACAAAACGATGGCCGTAAATAACCCCGTAGGTTTCTCCGGCGCGGATGTAAAACAATTTCTGATCTCCCATATCTGCGTCATCGTAGAGGAACGGTGCGATGGGCAAATCTTTAATACTTTGCCTGATTCGTGAAAAAACAATATTGGAGTTCCAGGTGAAATCTTTCTTTTGGATCCAATTAGCACCCAATGTCATTTCAAACGTATTTGATTTAATCGAACCGGCGTTAATCCACTGTGAGGGATACCCATCGTTTAATGCCGGAATAAGCGTTTGTTTAAGAAACTGATCCGTTGTTAACGAAAAAGCATAGGCAGCTTCGAAGTTAAACTTATTAAGAAACTGTACGTTTAAGCCAAATTCAGTTTCCGCAGTTTTTGATGGCTTAAGGCCCGGATTTCCTTTCTGTCTCGGAGAAGTATTTCCGTTGTTAAGCCCATAAAGAGAATAATGCCAGTTATAACCCGGACGAATTCCGGCCGTACCATGTGCCGCGCGTATCTTTAGTTCCTGAATTCCGTTAATATTAATATCCTCGCTGATACGGTAAGCACCCGAAACCCTGAAATATGGGTTCCACCGCGCATGTTCTCCAAATAAAGAAGATCCATCATATCTGAACATTCCATCTAATAAATATTTACCGGCGTAATCCAGACTTGCAATTGCAAAATAGTTTTGTGCCCTTTCTATCTCTTTATAAGAACTTGCATCGCTTATTTCTTTGAAATTTTCAAAGGTTTCAATTCCGGCTACAACAAATTTTGATGATGAAATGTAATTCGATTCGTACTCATTATTTTCGTAGAGATATGAAAGTTTACTCCTAACCATTAAGGCATTAAACTTTTGGCTTAGGTTAAGCGTAATCTGCGTGTTCTGATTGTTTCTCCGATTCGTCCAATTCGTTAACCCTCCTTCGGTATATGACATTCCTTTTGTTTCAGGCGTACCACCTGATTGAGCCCAAAAGTCTTTGGGTGTAATGCTTTCCGCACGATAATTCTGCACCTCCATGGAATGCATCAAGTCCATATTTGCCCATCCGGTAAAACGAATATTGGCAGAGTAATTTCCTAACCATCTGTTTGTTTTCTGATTGTTTTTTCTTTTATAAAGAGAGTAAAGTGGATTTGTGGCTTCCTGGTTAAAATGATTGGAGCGCAGGTAATACGGCTGGCCATCCGGATTTAACTGCGTAAAATCCACGTCGGCCTCTTGCCGGGCAATAGCGTAAAACAAACCAACACCACCGCCCGGAGTTTGTGTGCTCCTGTTGATCCAGAGATTCGACGCGCTTAATGTCAACCATTTAAACACTTCCTGATCAATGTTAAACCGCAGGTTCTGCCTCTTGTAGCCATCTGTCATTTTAATAACACCTTGTTGCATGTTATTCTCAAATGATAGGAAAATATTGTTTTTTTCAGACTGGTTTGCAATCGATACATAGTTTGTCATGTTATTACCCGTCTTAAAGAACTCTGCCTGCTGGTTAATTACTCTTCCGTATTCATTATCCAGATAATGATCATCATCAATGCCTCTGTTTCCTGAAATGCGTGGATCGAATCCTGCAGATATATAATCAGACGGATAGGTGACCCCATCGTACTTCGTATAGCGACCTTTTGCAGACTCCCAATCAGAGGCAAGTTTATATGCATGATGGCGCGCCGTCTTCAAATAGTGCTGTAGGTTTTGAAAACCATATTCATTCCTAACTGTTATTCTGGGCACATTAAGATCTATCCCTTTACCCCGCTTGGTGATTACCGATATAACCCCATTCCCTGCACGCGAGCCATACAAAGCAGATGCAGCAGCACCCTTTACTACTTCCATCGAGGCTACGTCATCAGCATTAATATCTGCCAGGCTACCTGACATGATCACTCCATCCACCAGGATAAGCGGACTCGAACTCACATTTGGCAGGTTATTATCAGCACGTAACTGGATATCGAGCGACTGGCCCGGCTGGCCACCATAAGAAGTTGCTTTAATACCGGCAACTTTTCCGGTAAGTGCACTCGATAAAGATGTTGGCGGCACTTTCGTTAATTGCTCCGCATCGACTTTCGTTACGGAAACTGTCATCTTTCTGGGATCAGTAGCACCTACCACACCTGTTACGATTACTTCACCAAGGCTTTCTAATGTTGTAGGAAGCATAACCTTAACGGTATTGCCCGTAACTTTAACTTCCTGAGTTACATACCCGGTTGCAGATACGATTAATACATCTCCTGTAACGGTGATCTTAAACTCACCATCTGCGTTTGCGGCCGTTCCTATTTGAGTGCCTTTTTCTGAAACAGAGGCAAATCCAATAGGAATCCCCTGCTGGTCTGTCACAGTACCCGTTACTTGTCGGGACTGAGAAAATGCTGTATTAAAAAACAGCAATAGAACTGTAAAATAAACAATTCTCATAAGCAAGAATTTTTTAGGTTTTAAATAATAAAAAAGATATACAGAAAAGGCCAAAGCCTATCTTTAAGCGCCGATTGAACACAAAAACCCAATAACCTGAGGGGACATTCACGATGATAATTCCATCAAATTAATCTTCTGATTTATTGCCAGCTAATAGCAAAAAATAGCAAAATTTCTCTCTACCGCTTTTGGTAAAAAAATTTCTCTCATGTGCCCTATGTTATTACAGGTAATTTATACTCTAACAAAAAAGTTAAAATACATGACCAGTGTTAAAATTATTGCAAATTTACAATATTTGTCTAATTAAAGACAATATTTTTATTTTTTGAAAATAAATAGAAATGGTCTAAATAAATACTATATTCTTAAATTAAATCTATCAAGAATATATATATTATTATTCTTGGATACATAACAATCCATTCCTACTAAAAATTTGCTAAGTCAATAGGTACGGATCATAAATTGACAATCTTCGCATGTATCACATTCATCACCTCCAATTCCCCAACAACCTCCTCAATACGATTATTTCCCCCGTATGATAAGCCGTATGATCTGCAATAACGAGGGCTTCTCTGAATAACGATTGGCCATTGCCGTAAGGAAAGGTTTCAAATAGCTTGTCCATGTCACTTTTTTCTAACAACCGGATCATCTCTTCCCGGTCCGATTTTATCTGAGCCAGGGACGATTTCCATACTTCTTCTGTAGGATTCTTTTTAGCCACCCAATATCCCTGCGGCCATTCAGGAGACTGATGTTCTACATTCCGGCAAAATTCCAGAATATCCCATTGGGTAATTCGGATGTGTTCGACCAAATCCCAGATGCTGTACGGAAGATTGGCGGGTTTGATATGTATTTCGTCAAACGGAATACCGTCAACCGCATTCTCAAAAGATACATGGGCATTGCCCTTGCGCAATTGTAATGCAAGTTCTTTTACAATATTCATGATCGTGCGTTTAATCATTAAACCCACAATATCTTATCCAAAAAATTAGTTGGAGTTTGCCGTCAATACCTCCTTTAGCGCCTCCGGCATTGGCGATACCTTTCGCGTTTCGTAATTAAAACATACCATGGTGGTACTTGCCACGGCGATGGTTATATCTCTGACTTCGCGCCGGGTATCGAGATGATAAATTAATTGGAAACTGACCTTCGAAATTTCGCT
>JBIQMB010000305.1:0-5118 GCA_044463745.1 Chitinophagaceae bacterium
GAAACCATACTTCATCACCATGATCCTGAAGTAGGATATGGCCTTCCGAAGGGTTCCCGAAATTTGGCCAGTCGGCGTATTTACTGTAATTGACAAGTGCATCCCACATCTGGTTGTTGCGTTCGTATTCAACGATTTTTACGCCGTTTAAAAGATGCTGCACTTTATTGCCGTTTACGATAACCTGAGCTGTATTAAAGAAGCCGCCGCGATAGGGTTTATTCTTAGGTGCGGCAATGAGATCGTACAGCGAGCCGAGGGTTCGGTTGCCACGCACACCCAGTTTTGCATCCGGGTGTTTGGTGTCGTCAAGTATTTGAAATTCGCAACCAATCGCTGAGCCTGCGCCCTTGTTTAAATCCGGATCAACAAAGTATTTAATGCCGCTATTGGCTCCCGGCGTGATTTTAAAATCGACCGAAAGCACAAAATTCTTATACTTTTTGGTGGTGATAATATCTCCGCCATTGGTGGATTCGCCGCCACCGCTTTTCATCACTTTTAAAATGCCGTCTTCTATTTTCCAGCCCTTTTCCGGAAAGCCATTCAGTTTGGCTCCCCGCCAACCGTTTGTAGTTTTTCCATCCCACAACAACACCCAGCCTTCCTTTTTTTCTTTCTCTGAGATGGTGTTGGCTATGCTGTTAATCTGATGAACTCCCTGTGACTCCGGAGTCTTGAAGTTTTCGACATCCTCTGTCAGAATACGAATGTTTCGCCAGGCCACTGTTTTCCCCGCCAGAGCAGAATCATTCCAGATACCGTGAACCTGCAAGGCAATAAATCCGGATGGGTTCATAACGTCAAGCAGATCCGCGCACTCTACACCATTCACCCAGGTACGTATGGAAACGCCAACTGCTTCAATCCGCGCGCTGTTCCATTCATTGTTTTTAAATGCCTGCTGCCCGGTTGGATTGTAATTGAGCGGGTATAGCCAACCGCGCCGTGCCTCATCATAGATGCCTCCGGTCCACTTCCTATCTGACGGATCGATCTCGAATTGGTAGCCATGCACACGCCCATTCTGATAATCTTTTTTGCTGTCGCTCCTGAACTGTACTCCGGAGTTCAACCCGTCTTCCACTTTAAAATCAAATTCCAGAATGAAGTCGCCATAGTTTTTTTCTGTTGCCAAAAAAGTATTGGGCTCTCCCAGTTTTGAAATACCTACAATGGTGTTGCCCTCAACCTTGTAATCTGCATTCCCATTGAGTTTTTTCCATCCCTTCAAATTTTTTCCGTTGAAGAGGTTTTGCCATTTTGCTTCCTGCGCAAACCCTGCGACAGCAATGCTGATCAAGCTTAATAATAAAAAAAGTCGTTTCATATTTTATAATTTATAGAAATGCTCCCATCCTTTTCGGGGCGGATTGCCTGCAAGTAATGCATTGGCAAAATCGTTGTTGGTAATGGTTTTGGTTTGACGGTCAAAGGTTATTTTTTGATTTAATCGCTGCGTGATAACGCCCAGACAAAAGACCTGGCTTAGTGGGCCTGCGATTTCAAATGGCGAACGCGTTCTTTCCTTACCCTGGCAGGCCAACAAAAAGTTTGCAAAATGATTGGAAGGGCTTTCCGGTACTTCGGGTAATTTTTTAGCCATATCTCTGGCTTTTTCATCCGGAATGATGCTTAAAGTGCTGGCATGCGAGCCGCCTTTGAAGATGAGATCTTTACTGTATATTTCCTTACCGGGATTCAGTTTGGAAGGCTGCACTTTACCACCGGCCACAGCAGGAATGTTCGGATCAATATCCGATGTGCCATAACCTTCGGGCACCGCCGGAATATTATTCACACCATCATACCAGGTAACGACTACAGGCGGCATCTTGCCTCTTTTTGGAAATTTGAACTCGATGGTGCTTGCCTTCGGAAAAAAGTAATCGTTATGGCCCTCAATTTTTAATGGGGTAACTTCTTCCGGTAAACCTAAATCTAAGAATTCGTGCACCGTGTCAATGATATGCGCAGCCCAATCGCCCATGGCACCCATCCCAAAGTCGTACCAGCTACGCCATTGCCCATAGTGGTATTCTTTATTATATTCATGATAAAACTGGGTCATGTTCCAGGTATCCCAATCAAGTGTGTCAGGAATGGCCTGCGCTTCGGGATACTTCTTGATATTCACATCCCAATCGTGCCAACGCCTCGGCATATTCATGTGTGCAGTCACGGCTGTCACATCTTTTATAATGCCGGCATCTTTCCACGCTTTAAACTGAAAATAATTTGCTTCGGAATGTCCCTGATTTCCCATCTGCGTCACCACTTTTGGATATTTCCGTGCGGCCTGAATCAGCAACTCAGACTCATGAAAAGTTCGCGTCAAGGGTTTTTCTACAAATACATGCTTGCCTCCTTTGATCGCCTGCATACAAATCGGAAAATGAGCAAAATCAGGTGTGCATACGGCTACGGCTTCAAATTCGTTTCCGATCTTGTCAAACATTTCGCGGAAGTCCTTGAATGTTTTAGCATTCGGAAATTTACTCAACGCATTCTTTGTATGGTCAGCACCCAGGTCCACATCGCACAGAGCTACGATATTGGCCAGTCCTGTTTTGTCGAAAGCATTTAATACTTCCCATCCCCTGAAACCAATGCCCACTACGGCTAAATTCACTTTTCTGTTTGCTCCAAAAATCCGGTTGTAGCTCGCAGCGCTCACCTTTGAAGCCGGCCCCGATAGCATAAGTCCTGCAGAAGCTAATGCGGCATTTCTAATAAACTCTCGTCTTTTGGTCATGAAAATTATTTGATATCTTTTGTAATAAATTTTGGCAGAAAGATAAAAGATTTTTTGAATCTAACTTCACTAATTCGTGCTCAGTTTAATGGGTTTTTCTATCAAGCAGTATCTACGGTAATATTCGTATATAAATATACCTGTGTAGATGAATTTTGTTTTTGATTAAAATTTTCTTTTGTTGTAAAAATCTTGCCGGATTGTTTATCGCGCACCATAAACCTCTTATCTGATTTTTTGTTAAGTAAAACTCATTCACGGATAAAAAGGTTTTTCAACAGATTTTTAAAAGCTCCTGCTGATTACGTCATGGAGGTTACTGTCAGATTTTTGCAGTGGGAAATTGAACAACGCCCCTGTCCTTGGAATTTCGGGATTGTGAACGAAATATTTTAATGGTAATTGGGATTAGAATAATCCTTCTTTTGAGTCTTAAACTCTTTCATTAATTTCTTAAACGTTTTGGCGTTATGCCCTTCGGGATAAACCAGTCGCATCCGTGTAAAAAAATACCATGCAGCCGCCGCATATAACATGGTACCGGTAGTACGAATAAGCATTTCGGGAATAATGGATAATTCAAAAGGCTTATTGTTGTTGATATGGAACAGCATGCCAATATATCCGACAAACATGATGATGGTGGCAATGAATAAAAGTGTGGTAGCCAGTTTGTCTTTCAATAGAAAAAGTACGCCGCTTATCAGGTAAATAAACGAGCAGATAAAGATGCTGTACTGCGTAATAGGGATGTGATTTTCCACAGAAGTTTTACGATCAAACAAATTGAACAAATTAGAAGTAGAACTGTAAAAAGAATAAACGCCCACGATGATGAGCAGAATGCCCAGCGTCAGGATCGTTGCAGTTTCTGATTTTTTCATTCAGTCAGTTTGATCGATGAAAGTACAACAATTCACTTAGTAGAATTGCCGATTTCATATATTTTAACGAAAATAATATATTCATATTGTTATACAGAATCAGTTCTTGATAATAATCAAAATAAAATAAAAGTAAATAAATACTTCTATTACAAATTTATCCTTTATTTTTGTCCGTAAAAATTTAATTTAAGTATGGAAACAGCACAGGAAAACATATTGGTAGTGTACGAACTGCCACCACACCTTAAGCACCCAACCGTGTTCGGAAGGTTTGATGAATTGAAACCCGGAGAAACACTCCTCATTCATAATGATCATGACCCAAAGCCCCTTTTTTATCAGTTTCAAGCCACCAAAGGCGATATATTCGACTGGGAATACCTGGAGCAGGGACCGGACTTATGGAGGATTAAAATTACCAAAACAGGTAAAAATATCGAGGTGTTAAACGCTACCTTATTGGAGCCAAGGGTAAAGCATCAAACTATTTTTCAGAAATTTGACAGTCTGGAACCCGGTGAAAGTTTTGTATTATATAATGACCATGATCCACGTCCGCTTTATTTTCAGTTAGTTGAATTACGCGGAGAAGTTTTTGGATGGGAGTATATTCAGAGAGGGCCCTATGAATTTAGGATTCTGATTACAAAAAATCCTGAAAACGGAAGCGCTTCTTCTAAGGAGGACCCGGCTGCATCAGACGTTAATGTAATTAATGTACCTTCTTTGGAGCCTCGTTTAAAACATCCAACCATCTTCAAAAAATTTGATGAATTGAAGCCTGGAGAAAAACTAACCATTCATAATGATCATGACCCCAAGCCCCTGTATTATCAATTGCTTGCCCAGCATGGTGAAATTTTCACCTGGCAGTATCTTGAAGAAGGGCCGGCCAGATGGCGTATCCTGATTACAAAGAAAGAGGGAGGAATAGGCGAAGAAACCTTGGGCGAAATTGTAACCAGTGACCTGCGGAAAGCAGAGGTCTTCAATAAATATGGTATCGACTTTTGCTGCGGCGGTAAAAAAACACTCAGGGAAGCATGCGAGGAAAAAGGAATTGATGTAGCCGTTGTAGCCAGAGAGTTAAAAGATGCAGACAAAATAAAAACCTCCGCCCGTCCATTGCCTTACAATGATTGGAGCCTGGATTTTCTGGCCGATTATATCGTCAATACGCACCATAGTTATGTAAGGAAAGCGATGCCTGATCTGAAGGCGTATGCAGATAAGGTAGCAAAGGTGCATGGTGGCCGTCATCCGGAGTTATTGGAAATTAATCGTTTGGTACAGGAAACCATGGCCGAAATGCTGGAGCATTCTGACGAGGAGGAGAATGTACTTTTCCCTTATATCAAAAAACTGGTACAGGAAAGAAAAGATGGAGACAATGTGAAAGGGCAGATTGATTTGAGGGTACAGGAGCATGAACTGGTAGGAGCCAATATGGATAAGGTACGCGAAATCAGCAATAAC
>JBIQMB010000306.1:0-5113 GCA_044463745.1 Chitinophagaceae bacterium
GTTAAGCAGTCATCTTTCTAAGATTTACGGTGCAAATATTTACCTTAAAAGAGAAGATTTGCAAACTGTGAGGTCTTACAAGCTTAGGGGCGCTTACAACATGATGAAGAGCCTTACTAAAGATCAGTTGAAAAAAGGATTGGTATGTGCGAGTGCCGGAAACCATGCGCAGGGGTTTGCTTTTTCGTGCAACAAACTGAAGGTTAAGGGTGTGGTTTTTATGCCGGTTATCACACCTAAGCAAAAGGTTAGTCATACACGTATGTTCGGTGAGGATTTCATCGAGGTGGTTCTTACAGGGGATACCTATGATGAGTGTGCTGCGGCTGCCAGAAAATACACCAGGGAACACCAAATGACCTTTGTACCTGCATTTGACCATCCCAAAATCATCGAAGGCCAGGCAACTGTGGCTGTAGAAATTCTTGACGAACTTCAGGATATTGATTATTTGTTTATTCCTGTAGGAGGTGGCGGACTGGCTTCCGGTGCAGGCACTTATTTTAAAATGTATTCACCTACGACAGTCATCGTAGGTGTAGAGCCAGAGGGCGCACCCAGCCTCAATGAAGCTTTCAGAACAGGCGGACCGGTAACATTGGAAAAAATTGACACCTTCGTAGATGGAGCCAGTGTGAAGCGAACCGGAGATCTGACCTACGAAATCTGTAAAAACGTATTAGACGATTTGCACCTGGTGCCCGAGGGGAAGGTCTGCAGCACATTGATACAACTCTATAATGAAGAGGCAATCGTTTCTGAACCTGCAGGTACACTTTCCGTGGCGGCATTGGATGATTATGCAGACCGGATTAAAGGAAAGAATGTTGTCTGCATTGTCAGTGGCGGCAACAATGATATTGGCCGGATGTCGGAAATTCTGGAAAGGGCATTGATTTACGAGGGATTAAAACATTATTTTCTGGTCAATTTTGCTCAAAGACCTGGTGCACTCAAGGACTTTGTCAATAATGTATTGACGGAAAATGAAGACATTGTACTCTTTGAGTATATAAAGAAAAACAATAGAGAAGCCGGTCCTGCTTTGGTTGGTATTGAGTTAAAACATCGCTCGGATTATGTGTCATTGCTGAAGCGGATGAAAGAAAGGAAGGTCGATTACAAGGAACTGAGCGATTTTGATAAAGAGTTCAGGTATCTGGTTTAAAAATGGCACAGCCAATCGGCAGTAGCTGCCATAATAATCCATGAACTTTCTATCTCCTCTACGGTAATTCAGAAATTTCGTTTATGAATATTGTTGCTTTTTGAAAGTTCGATTTATCATTTTTACCTTTCCAAGGTCACTGCATAGCATTGATTTTTTCTATAAACATGTAATTACTCCGGGATTAAGATCACAAATTATCTTATGATCAAAGTTCTCTTTTCCATTTTTCAGATGCATTTTCGGTGAGTTCCCCTCAAAAAGAGCTCAAAAGGAGGGGGGGATGTCACTTGTCGTTCGTCCGCCTAACATCTAAGCTGCTAATATTAAATACAAGCCTGCTGCAATCAGTGCTCCTGCCATCGGACCCACAATAGGCACCCAGGCATAATTCCAGTCTCCCTTTATTTTGTCCTTTATGGGAAGAAATTGGTAGGTTATCCGCGGCCCCAGATCTCTGGCCGGATTAATGGCATATCCGGTGGTTCCTCCTAAGGATAATCCGATAGCCCAAACGATAAAAGCAACCGGAATGGCACCAATTGATCCCAGCCCGATGGGTGTTTTTTCGTCGCCCATCTCTGCATTGGTAAAATAAAAAATGGCAAATATTAAAATAAAAGTACCCAGTAATTCGGAGATCAGGTTGGTGGTTCCGTTTTTTATTTCCGGATGGGTATAAAAAGCAGCGGCTTTTAAACGCGCATCTTTGGTTGCTTTAAAATGCTCTTTATACATAAGCCAAACCAAAACCGCACCGGCAATGGCTCCTGCCATCTGAGCCAGAATAAAGAAAGGTACCTGCGACCATTCAAACTTTCCACCGGCAGCCAACCCGATACTTACTGCCGGATTCAGATGCGCCCCACTATAAGGTCCGGCTATCACCACTCCGGCAAAGACTGCCAGCGCCCACCCGGTTGTAATTACAATCCAACCGCCCCCATGACCTTTGGTTCCGGTTAAAACAACATTGGCTACCACGCCGTTTCCGAGTAGGATTAAAACAAGGGTTCCGATAAATTCTGCTACGACAGGAGACATATTTTTTAAGTTTGGATGGTTTGATAATTTGGAATGGTTGAAGAAAGTTTAGATGGCTAAGGCTGGTTTAGAAAGTTTAGGGAGGGTGTTATGAAGCGTTTAGATTGTCTTGAAAAGGGTAGGTTGAGATCATTTTTTTTTAATGTCTTTGCCTGTTTTTTGTTATCGTTTGGTTTGATTTCTGTTAGTTTATCAGGAAAAGGATCATTCCTCTTTTGTCCAGAAGTTTACGGCTTTCACAGCCCTGTTCCATTCTTTTATCAGCTTGTCTTTGTCAATATTTTCCGGCTCAAACTTTCGGTCCATTTTCCATTGTTCTTTTATTTCGGCAATATCTGCCCAATACCCGGTGGCAAGTCCTGCCAGGTAAGCAGCACCGATAGCGGTTACTTCTGTAATAGAAGGGCGGATCACCGTTGCTCCCAGAATATTTGCCTGAAACTGAAGCAGCAGGTTGTTTTGTGTGGCGCCTCCATCTACACGCAACTCCTTAATTTCGATTCCTGAATCTGACTCCATCGATCTCAATACTTCCATCGTTTGGAATGCGATGCTCTCCAGAGCAGCTCTGGCAAAATGGCCACGGTTGGTTCCCCTCGTTATTCCGAAAATGCTGCCCCTTGCATGCTGATTCCAATGCGGAGCACCTAATCCGGCGAAGGCAGGAACCATATATACACCACCATTATTCTCCACTTCTAATGCAAGATTTTCAATTTCCGGCGCGCTTTCTATTATTTTTAATTCGTCTCTTAACCATTGTACAACCGCCCCTGCAATGAATATGCTTCCTTCCAATGCATATATGGTGTCATTTCCGATCCGCCATCCTACTGTCGTAATGAGGTTATTCTTCGAAAGCATTGGTTTTTCACCGATGTTCATGAGCATAAAACAGCCGGTTCCATAGGTGTTTTTTACCATACCCGGATTTGTGCAAACATGTCCGAAGAGGGCGGATTGCTGGTCGCCCGCTATGCCGGCTATGGGTATCCGGCTACCCAGAAGCTGTCCTGAAGTGTGTCCGTATTCCTCACTCGAAGACTTCGCAACAGGTAAGATGGAGGAGGGAATATTGAACAAATTAAGTAATTCTTCGTCCCAATTGAGTGTATGTATATTAAAAAGCATGGTTCTGGAGGCATTGCTCACGTCAGTTATATGCAAAGCTCCACCGGTCAGGTTCCAAACCAGCCAGCTATCTACCGTACCAAATGCCAGTTCTCCTTTTTCCGCACGCGCTCTCACATCGGGCACATTATCTAATATCCATTGCACCTTGGTAGCTGAAAAATAGGCGTCAAGAACCAAACCGGTTTTATTCCGGATCATTTCTGCCATTCCCTTTTGCCTTAGACTGTCGCACAAGGCAGCGGTTCTACGATCCTGCCACACGATGGCATTATAAACAGGAAGCCCGGTCTTTCTGTCCCAAATGATTGTGGTTTCCCGTTGGTTTGTGATTCCTACACAGAAAATATTTTCCGCGGTAAAATTTCTCCGGAGGATCGCTTCCGTTATAACAGATGCCTGCGACGACCATATTTCCATCGGGTCGTGTTCTACCCATCCCGGCGAAGGATAGATTTGCCTGAATTCTTTCTGCGAGGAGGATACGATTTCTCCTTTTTTGTTAAACAATATAGCTCTGGAGCTGGTGGTTCCCTGATCGAGGGTGAGGATGAATTTATCCATTAAATATGCAGTTTAGAGATAAAGCGTTTGCCTAAAAATCTTCTTACTTAAGGGAATGAAAATAAAACAAACCCGGCCAATCCAAATCAAAATCAAGAGGGAAATTAAGAAAAAATGTCAAACAAATGATGATCAGTCAATAAATGCCCTGAATTTAATAAACCTCAAAACTGAGAAACAGCGGTGAGCTGAAAATGATTGCAGGAAGAAAATTGATTGAAATCAGAAGAAAGAGTAGGTGTCCTTAAATTCATATTTCACCGGAAAAACCATAAAAACGTTTCCTTTTCCGGCCTTTATTTTACCCGTCAGGCGGATGGTAATCTCCTTTCCCAGGAGGGTATTCATAGCGTTTCGGAATGCATTTCTCATATCTACATCAAATTTTACTGGTAGAATAAAAGTTCCTCTCCGGGGAATTTGGATCAATGAATCAGACGAACTGTGACCAAGTAAATTTCCATTAATAAAAATATCCAGATCTGTATTTCTCAACTGCATACCGAAATTATTCGGATTGTAATATTCAAGGCCGAGTGTTATGGTTGATTGGTTAAAGCCCAGATTTACCACCTTAAAATTATGGTAGGTACGATACTCAAGAGAGCGGGGTGGGGCACATGACACAATGACCATTGCCAGGAAAACAACAAAAAGTGATTTTTTCATTAACAACAAATTTACACCAACCGTTCTATTAAAAATGTAAAATTTGGGCGGCTAAGATTTCTGGGAAATTAATTATTTACGGTCAGAAAATGTGGAGTAAATAAATTAGTTTAAGATATACGTGACTAAACACATGATTATCAGTTGGATAGAAACCTAAGTTAAACAAAAATAATAATCAATACCCTGCTAAAACCACCCTAATTGGCCTATTTTATTTGTATGTCGTGGAACAATTTTAAATTTAATAATTTAAATTGTAATATACTGATACCCACCTAATTGTAATACCCACTTAAAGATGAACCTTAATCTATGTACAATATGAGTATAAATTTATATGCCAATCGGCATTTTTGAGCCGAATTAAGGATTCTGAAGAAAACCAGATATGGGTTAATATAACAATAAGGGGATTTTGTATGCCATTATGTCGCAAATCTCACTTTTAGGCGTAGAAAATAAAAAACATCAAAATAAATAGTAATTATCTTAGATAATGTCTGATTAGTCAGTATTGATAGCTGCAATTGTATC
>JBIQMB010000307.1:0-5103 GCA_044463745.1 Chitinophagaceae bacterium
TGACGCATATCGTTTTTGATCGTTTCCAGTTATCACTACGCTGTCTTTTTTTACAAGAAATAAACAAGTCTGAAGGACTTGAATATCGATAACCTTCGGTAAAACCGGTGGGCCAAAAAAAAGAGAATCACAACAACCCGGATACGGGTTGAACAACAATCGATAGGGGTACTGATGAAGCTTAAGGTAGATGATTTTGTTAAACGAATATCCATGTTCAACTCTCTTCGTAGTTGTTACAATACGCTTATTTTACCCCCGATTTCATCAGGGGGTATCGGGATTAAACCCCTTCTGGCGCAGGTCTCTCGACATGTGACTACGCGTTAATTAAAAAATGCAAATTTTCTTCGTCGTAATGTCTATATTAAGTCAGTTGTGCCGCACCCGAGAACGTTGTTGATTTAAAACATCAGCGTCCCGTGCCGGAAACACTACTGCGAAAAAAAGATGAGGCGGTGAGTTTCTTAATAAACTTTTGGAAAGTTGCGTTCAGAACAATAGAGCAATGCCTACTTCAGGAATAAAACCAATCCACTCCGGCTACGCTCTTCTCTAAACTTTCCAAAAGTAGGATACATCTTTTCTCCGCATTCAACCTTAGCCATACTTTCCCTGCCAACATGAGCAGGTCTCCCGATCTGTGACTACGCGTTACTAGAAAATGAGTATCGTGTGCCCTTAAGAATCTTCTCTCCAACCCTTAAATCTCACATACTTTTGGAAAGTTTCGTCTGGTGCTAGCTAAGAGGAAAAGAGGATTCAGACTTTCCAAAAGTTTCAGAGAAGACTCATGAGTTTATGAATCCCATAAAGTTCACCTTTTTTATGCCTTCTGATTTATCTTTTATCTGAAAGAAGCATTAATCTGTTTCAATATTTCATTTCCCGGACAAAGCTCATCTTCCCCCAGCCGGTTAAGCGGTGTGTCGGTTGTATTCATGATGTGATGCAGGTCTTTTGGCTGACGGTCGATGTAGAGCAAACCTGTAAGCACCTCACCTGTTTCGGCAGATTTTTTCAGTGCGGTAATCGCTGAAAGCCGATCCTCCGGATTCCATTCTTTATTTACCTTATGCAGCCGAAGTGCGGTGCCATCATGGATGGTGATCTCAGCAGTCTCACCCGCATTGTAATCAGCCGTTATGGTTTCCATCTCCGGAATGTAATCCATCCTTCCCGTGTGCGCACTATGTTCGCGTACGTATTGGCAAGATTTGGTTGACCCCGGATTGTTGTTAAATGTAACACAGGGCGACACTACATTGATGAATGCAAAACCGGGATGCGTGATGGCGGCTTTGATTAGCGGAACCAGTTGCTCCTTGTCGCCCGAAAAACTCTGAGCCACAAAAGACGCTCCCAGTTCCACCGCCAACGAAGCCAGATCAATCGGAGGAAAAGGATTCACGCTTCCTGCCTTGCTGATAGAACCCACATCTGCGGTGGCTGAATCCTGGCCCTTGGTTAGTCCGTAACATCCGTTATTCATAACGATGTAGGCCATATTCAGGTTCCTACGCATCACATGAATAAACTGCCCGAGTCCGATAGATGCACTGTCGCCATCACCCGACACGCCGATATAAATCAGGTCTCTGTTGGCGAGGTTTGCACCCGTAGCAATGGAGGGCATCCGGCCATGCACAGAATTAAAACCGTGCGAATTGCTTAAAAAGTAGGTAGGCGTTTTGGATGAACATCCTATGCCCGAAAGCTTAGCTACACGATGTGGTTCAATATTTAACTCGTAACACGACTGCACAATACCGGCACTGATTGAGTCATGTCCACAGCCTGCACACAGTGTAGAAAGAGCACCTTCGTATTGCCTGAGCGTATAACCGAGTTTGTTGGGCTGTAGTTCAGGATGGCGAAATGTAGGTCTGATGTATGTCACGTTAAATGGTTTTGGGTTCTAAATTCTTATCTAATACAGATGCTTTTATTTTTTTGAGGATCGCATCTGCTGTAATCGGCATTCCGTCGTAGTTTAAGATAGGTATCAGCTTTTCAGGTGAAGAGCCTAACTCAATCATCATCAGACTTCGCATTTGCGCATCACGGTTTTGCTCTATTACATAAACTCTCCGGTGATTTGCTACAAAATCCGCAACATCCTGATGAAAAGGAAATGCTTTGATCCGCATGGCATCAAAAAACAGTTGCTCCTCTTTTAGCAGATGAATCGCTTCTTCTGCCGCATACCTTGAGGTGCCGAAAAACAAGATGGCCTCATCATGCATATCTGCTTCCTGATATTTATCGGGAGCCGGAATCATGGTTTTGGCTGTATCCCATTTCTTTATTAATCGGTCCATATTGCGCCTATAAGCTGCGCCGTCTTCTGTATATACGGCGTATTCATCCCTCGAAGTTCCACGGGTAAAAAAGGATCCTTTTGTAGGATGAGTAGCAGGGTATGTGCGATATGGAATTCCATCTCCATCCACATCCAGATAACGGCCAAACCGAGGGCCGTCTTCCAGTTCTTTGGCCGTCAAAACCTTTCCTCTTTGATACGTCCGGTTATCATCCCACGTAAGAGGAGGGGAGATGTGATCATTCATACCCAGATCAAGATCCGTAAGAACGATGATGGCTGTTTGTAATTGATCGGCTAAATCCAATGCCTGGGCTGTCATTTCAAAACATTCCTTGGGGGTAGATGGAATTAGTAAAACATGTTTCGTGTCTCCATGCGAAGCGTAAGCTGCAGCAAGTACATCGCTCTGCTGCGTACGGGTGGGCATGCCGGTAGATGGGCCGGTGCGTTGCACATCAATCAGTACAGAAGGTATTTCAGCAAAATAAGATAGTCCCAAAAATTCGGTCATCAGCGAAACGCCGGGACCACTGGTAGCTGTGAAGGCTCTGGCTCCATTCCATCCCGCACCTATCACCATCCCCAGCGCAGCCAGTTCATCTTCAGACTGGATAAAGGCAAAGTTCTTTTTTCCGGTTTCGGGATCGATCCGGTATTTAGATGCATACTGATTAAATGTATCGGCAATAGATGTAGAGGGCGTAATCGGATACCAGGCACAAACTGTAGCACCGCCATAAACTGCGCCGATTCCACAGGCTGTGTTGCCATCAATCATGATCGAGTCGCCCACCAGATTACGTCTTTCAACACGGATATTCAGCGGGAAATCAAAATGTTCTGTTACATAATCTATCCCCATCTGAAGTGCCCTAATATTTGGAGCTATCAGTTTTTCCTTGCCCTTAAACTGGTCATTTAATAATTCTTTCAGCACATCGAATTCAATACCTAACAAAGCCGACAATGCACCTACATACACTACATTCTTAAATAGTTGGCGCTGCCGCGAATCTGTAAAAGCCTCATTACACATCTTCATTAATGGGATACCCAGATAAGTTACATCCCGTCTGAAATATTCCTCGTATAAAGGTTTGGTACTGTCGTACAAAAAATAACCGCCACTGCGTACACTCGCTACATCCCTCATCATGCTTTGCGGATTTACGCTAACCATCATATCAATGCCTTCCCTGCGCCCCAGCCATCCATCTTCATTGACCCTTACTTCGTACCAGGTTGGCAACCCCTGGATGTTAGAAGGGAAAATGTTTTTAGGAGTGACAGGAATCCCCATCCGGAATATCGATTTGGCAAATAAAAAGTTTGCACTGGCAGAACCGGTTCCGTTTACATTCGCGAATCTTATAACAAAATCATTAACCATGTATTTCGCTTGATTTTTTATTAATTGGTCTATTTAAAACTGGTTGTTTCTTAAATGATTTTAAAAGCTTGTTTGAATCGTCTGGCCTTCCATCTGATAAGGCTTGGTAACGTTATAGAAAAACTGCATCATATCCCATGCAGTGGTCGGGCATCGTTCGGCGCACAGGCCGCAATGGAGGCAAACATTCTCATCCTTCACCATCACCCGTTTCGTGGGCAGCGTTCCCGAAACGTACAGATCCTGTTCTGTATTTATAGCAGGTACTTTTAATTTTGCCCGCAGATCCATTTCTTCCTCCTCATTGGTGGTAAAGGTGATACACGAGGTAGGGCATACATCTACACAGGCATCGCACTCAATGCATTTATCTTCAAAAAAAACTGTTTGAACATCGCAGTTAAGACACCGTTGTGCTTCTTTGAAAGCTTCTGCCTCTTCAAAGCCCAGTTCTACTTCTACTTTTCGGTCTTTGAGCGTCACTTCCTTTTCTTCCTGCGGAACGCGGTACCTTAGATCAGGCACCACGTGGCTATCGTAAGCCCATTCATGAATGCCCATTTTCATGTGCTGCAAATTCACATATGGAGACGGTCTGTCATTATCTACGTCTAACCCTTCGCACATTAAATGGATGGAGATAGCGGCCTGATGCCCCTGAGCAACGGCAGTAATGATATTCTTGGGCCCCAGGGCCGCATCTCCGCCAAAGAATACTTTGGGATGGGTGGAAGCAAAAGTCTTTTCGTTCAATACCGGCATTCCCCATTTATCGAACCGGATTCCGAGATCGCGTTCTATCCACGGAAAACTATTTTCCTGACCAATGGCTATTAGTATATCATCCGCTTCGTAAAAAACTTCAGGCTCCCCGGTCGGAATTAATTTTCTTCTCCCGTTTTCGTACACGGCATTCACTTTTTCAAACATCATTCCGGCCAGTCTTCCTTCCTTTATCACAAATGATTTGGGTACATGATTGTCGATGATGGGAATGTCTTCATGCATGGCATCTTCTTTTTCCCACGGAGATGCTTTCATATCGTCAAACGGACTACGAACCAAAACTTTGACATCGGTGCCGCCCAGTCTGCGTGCGGTCCGGCAGCAATCCATGGCAGTATTTCCCCCGCCTAAGACCAATACTTTTTTGCCGATTGTATGCACATGTTCAAATGCAACACTCGCCAGCCAATTGATACCGATATGGATGTTTGCTCCTCCTTCTTTTCTGCCTGGCAAGTCGGGTAAGTCTCTTCCATGTGGTGCCCCTGACCCCACAAAGATGGCATCATAATCTTTCTCCAGCATTTCTTTTAATGAAGAAATGTAAGTATTGAATCTGGCGTGAATACCCATGTCAAGGATGTATCCTACCTCTTCATTG
>JBIQMB010000308.1:0-5101 GCA_044463745.1 Chitinophagaceae bacterium
ACCCAATATATTTGTTTTATTAATGCAACCACTATTTATTTAGTATAGCCTTAAATAAGAACAATTTGGATAATAATATTACAAGCCTTGGGCAGAAAAAAGAATCATCTGTGCCATTCAGTCTCACCTTACTTAAGCAGTCTTAACCAGGGTGCCTTCTCCTGACTCCCATTCTGTTTTGCAAAAAATAAACTTTCTAAAAAAATGATTATCAGGGCGTTCATTCACGGGTGCCGGGAAGCTTAAATTTAAGCTTTTAAATTTTTATTTGGTGCATAAGTTAAAAAAATCCTAACTTCACTTGTTATATTTCTCACGCCTAAAAATTTCCCGTATGAAGAAAATTTTACTGCTTTTCACAGTTTTTGTATTTTCAGAACTGGCGGGAGGCAGCGCTTATGCGCAACAATCCGTTACAGGCAAGGTTATTAATAAGAGTAGCCAGGAGCCTGTAACCAATGCATCCGTGATGGTAAAAGGAACCAGTATTGGAACCGTCACTAAAGATGATGGTTCGTTTTCGATAAATGCCCCTGATGCGGGGGTACTGGTCATTTCCAGTGTAGGATTTCTGGATCAAGAGGTAAGTATCGCAGGCAGATCTAACGTGGGGGTTATTACCCTTTCACTTAGAAATGAGTCGTTAAACGAAATAGTGGTAACCGGTTACACATCCCAGCAAAAGAAAGATATTACCGGAGCTGTAACCGTAGTTAATGTTGAAGACATGGTTAAACAACCGACAGGCCAGCTATCAAACCAGTTGCAAGGGCAGGCGTCGGGCGTTACCGTTCTTAGCTCCGGACAACCGGGCGATGAACCTCAGGTAACCATCCGTGGTATCAATACTTTTGGGAACAATACACCTCTTTATATTATAGATGGTGTACCTACCCAGAATATTTCTACCATCAACCCATCAGATGTTGCCAGCCTGCAGGTATTAAAAGATGCGGGTGCTGCCTCTATCTATGGTTCGCGTGCATCAAATGGTGTCATTATTATTACCACTAAAAAAGGAAGTGGTAAAGTAAAGGTAACCTATGATGGATATTATGGTACGCAGCGTCCTAAGTCGGGTAATGTTTGGCACACGCTATCGCCTATGGAAACCGCGAGACTGAAATTTATCGCGCTAAAAAATTCAGGCACACCCATCACTCCATCTAACCCCGACCCGCTTTTTGGCGGTGGCCCCGAACCGGTGTTGCCGGATTATATAAATCCACCCGGAGCTAAAGAAGGAGACCCTTCAGTAAATCCTTCTCTTTATTATGTTGATCCCAACTACAATGACCCCAATGAACTAAATAGATTTTACCGGATTACCCGGGCTAACAAAGAAGGCACAGACTGGTATCATGAAGTGTTTAAGCCGGCAAAAATTCAGAATCATAACTTGTCGGTAAGTGGTAGTACAGAGCAAGGCAGATACTTTTTTTCTACGGAGTATTTAGATCAGGACGGACTTTCAATTTACACCTATCTGAAAAGATATACCGTACGGGCCAATACAGAATTCAAAGTAGGTGAGCGCGTGCGGATCGGCGAAAACCTTGCCTACTCCATATCGAATAATTATAAAATAAACCCGGATGAAGATGGGCAGACAGGTATGGCATTTCGCCAACATCCGATGATTCCTGTTTATGATATTATGGGCAATTTTGCCGGTACTTATACAGGGCTACTCGGAAACTCCAGAAATCCGGTTGGGCAGGCATACAGACGAGCATATAACAACAAATCTCTGGATAACAGATTGTTTGGAAATATTTTTGCCGACGTGGATCTGCTTCCCTTTTTAACCTTCCATACCAGCTTTGGTGGAGAGAGTTATGCAGGAGATGGCCATTCTTTCCAACTTCCTGAATACGAAAATCAGGAGAATGCCTCCAAGAATGCCTATTCGGAAGGTGCTTATTATGGATACAATTGGACATGGACCAACACCTTAAACTTTACTAAAACATACGACAACCATCGCATTGGGTTATTGGCCGGTGTAGAAGCCTTTGAAAGTAGCTATCGCGAAGTGGGTGGTTCTACTTCCGACTTCTTTTCCTTTGACCCCAACTTCACCAGTTTGAGTACCGGGTCGGGCACAAAGACGAATTACAGCAACCGCTCGGTTGAAAGTCTCTGGTCACAGTTTGGAAGACTTGATTACAGCTACAACGACAGATATCTGCTTAGTGCTACCATTCGCAGAGACGGTTCATCTAAGTTCGTGAACGAACAATTTGGAATATTTCCTGCGGTAACGGCTGCGTGGCGTCTGAGTCAGGAAGGCTTTATGAAAGGGGTGGATTGGGTAACGGATCTGAAAATAAGAGCCGGATATGGTATAATGGGTAATCAGCTCAATGTAAATGCATCAAACGGTTTCTATACATTTACTGCCGACCGTAATGCATCTTTTTATGATATCGGAGGAACGAACAATAGCATCAGCCAGGGTTTTATGGCTGATCAGATTGGTAATCCGGATGCGAAGTGGGAGCGTGATATCAACACCAATATCGGATTGGATGCCACTTTGTTTAACGGTAAATTCTTTGCTACCATCGACCTCTACAGGAAAGACATTAAGGATCTGCTCTATAATCCTGAACTGCCGGCAGCAGCAGGAAGCGGTACGCCACCATTTGTAAACATTGCTTCTATGCAAAATACAGGTATTGATCTGATGGTGGGTACTTCTCTGGCTATAAATCCGGATATGCATTTTGATGCATCCCTTTCTTTTACGGCTTATAAAAATGAGGTGAAAAGAGTAACTGATGATGTTGACTTTTTCATGAGTGGCGACAACCGCCGGTTTGGGCAACGTTTTGTCAGAAATCAGGTAGGGAGTTCCATCGGTCAGTTTTATGGCTACAAGATTGACGGATTCTGGAACAGCCAGGCTGAAATAGACAAGGCGAATTCTGACATCAAGAGCAGCTCGGGCGACCCCGATGCTACCTACCAGGCAGACATGGGGGTAGGGCGTTTCAGATATGCCGATACGAATGGTGATGGACAAATTACAGATGATGACCGTGTATTACTCGGAAATCCGAACCCTGATTTTAATTATGGTTTGAATCTGGGGCTGACATACAAAAGGTTCGATATCAGTGCATTTTTATATGGATCGGTGGGGAATGATATCTGGAATAATGTAAGGTGGTACACTGATTTTTACGCTTCATTTGTAGGAGCTAAAAGTCATACCGCGTTGTACAATAGCTGGACGCCTGAAAATCATAACGCCAAAGCTCCAATTCAGGAAAACAAAGGCTTCACCTCTACCAATGGGGTTCCCAATTCATATTACATTGAAAAGGGCTCATACCTGAGAGCCAAGAACGTGACATTGGGTTACACCTTTGCTCCCGAAGTATTGCAAAAGGCCTTTATCAGCAGCTTTAGAATTTATGCCCAGGCGGCCAACCTGTTTACCATCACCAATTATAGTGGCAGCGACCCGGAGGTTACGAGCACCCAGGGCAGCAGTGTCACTAATTTCGGAATTGATGAAGGGGCATATCCAACACCAAGAACATTCATCTTAGGTGTAAATCTGAAATTCTAAACCCGTAAAATTTAAGATCATGAAACGAATATATTTTATTATAACTATCATTTCCTTTTTCATCATCCCGGCATGTAATAAGGATTTTCTTAATAAGCAGCCACTCGGTGCCTTGAGTGAGGAAGTACTTGCTACACCAGCGGGCGTGGATGGACTTCTGGTAGGTGCCTACTCTGCATTACGTGGCGTAAACCTTGGAAGCAGTACTCCATGGTCGGCATCACCAACCAATTGGATTTTTGGAAGTGTAGCCGGCGGGGATGCTCATAAAGGAAGTGATGCCGGTGATCAGGCGCCCATTAACCCCATAGCCACCTGGAGTGTAACACCCGCTAATCCGATGGTAGCTGATAAGTGGATCGTGATGTATGCCGGTATTGACAGAGTTAATGCAGTATTTAAAGTATTGCCAAAGGTAACGTCGCTGACCGACGCTGAGGTTAAAAATATCGGAGGACAGGCACATTTTTTACGTGGCCATTATTATTTTGAGTTGAAACGGTTTTACGACAATGTGCCGTGGATAGATGAAAATACGGTGGATTTTAAACAAAAGAATGATCAGGATATCTGGCCCAAGATAGAAGAGGATTTTAAGTATGCATGGGAAAACCTGCCTGAAACACAATCTGACGCAGGAAGGGTAAACAAATGGGCAGCAGGGGCCTATCTGGCCAAAGTATATATGTATCAACATAAATATCCCGAGGCCAAAACGCTTTTTGATCAGGTCATTGCCTCAGGTAAAACATCCAGAGGGATTAAGTACAATCTTTTTGCCCAATATGAAGACAACTTCAGGCCCGAAAAAGAGTTGGAAAGCCCTGAAGCGGTCTTTTCTGTGGAGATGGCTGCGAATGTAGGAACAGGAACCATCAACCAGGCCACACAGGGTGAGATGTTGAACTACCCGTATGGAGAAAGTCCCTTTGGCTGCTGTGGCTTTTATCAGCCATCTATTGAGCTGGCAAATTCGTTCAGGACAGATGTTAACGGTTTACCCCTACTTGATGGTGCATATAATAACAGTGCCAATGCTGTAAAAAATGACATGGGAATTTTGTCAACTCAGTCATTTACACCCGACAATGGAAACCTGGATCCCAGGATCGATTGGACGATCGGCAGGAGAGGAATCCCCTATCTGGATTGGGGTTTGCATCCGGGACAGTCATGGATCAGAGATCAAAATTTCAGCGGTCCTTACGCTCCTAAGAAAAACGTTTGGTGGAATGCAACTGAACAATATCACGACAATAACTCATGGGCACCTGCTACGGCTATCAATACCCTGATTATTCGTTTTGCCGATGTGTTATTAATGGCAGCAGAAGCCAATGCCCAGACAAATAATTTGGGTGTTGCCCTTACGCTGGTCAACCGTGTGCGGGCGCGGGCAGCAAACCCGGCGGGATGGGTTTATAAGTATAATAATAACAGCCAGCCTCTGAATGGGTTTTCCAATGTGCCGGCTGCCAATTACAGGGTATCTCCTTATCCTTCGTTGCCTACAAAAGAGTA
>JBIQMB010000309.1:0-5101 GCA_044463745.1 Chitinophagaceae bacterium
CCTTTTGTCCGACCCTTCTTTGGCATTTTTTTACTGATGTGCTCCCAGAGATTCCGGTACATTGGTTGTTCGCCGAGTGTATTATCAGCAATCGGGACACGGGGAAGCTTTACTATGCCGCATTCTATTGCATCCATCAGAGAGAAATCACTCATCGCCCAGGGAAAGAGGGTGCCTTCAGCATATCCTGAACCTCGCAAAAAAAAAGGAGTGGCTGATAAGTCAATCACTTTAGATATACCTAACTTACGATTAACCGCTTCCAGGCCCGATATCCAAAGTCGGGCTGCTTCGTTATTCTTTTCTGCTTCCTTTCTGTCATCGCCTTTTAGTTCATCCTCTTCCGATTCTTCTCCGGGTTTCTCTCGATAACAGTGATGCGCCTCATCGTTTATTGCGATAATACTTTTCAGCCCCATTAATTCGGACATCACCCGCTGAATCATCTGGCCTTCGGTTTCCAAGGTGTTTAACGATTCTCCTCTCCCTTGCAATAATGAACGTCCTCCTTTTGATAATTCTATTTTCTCTCTGAGTTTAAAGGCATGATAGTTTGTAATGACAATTTTTGCTTTTTGTAAATCTTCCAGCATGTCGGCAGGAACCAATTCACGTTCTTCGTAATAACTATCAGGATCATTAGGGTAAAGTACCCTCAATCTATCTTTAATCGTAAGACCTGGTGCCACAATTAAAAATCCGCGGCTGAATCGTTTGCTTTGAGGCCGCCGCACCGCATTAATCGTTTGCCAGGCGATGAGCATGGCCATTACAGTCGTCTTTCCGGCACCGGTCGCCAACTTTAAGGCCAAACGAAACAATTCAGGGTTCGCTTCGTTGTTCGCATCTTTGAGGTGTTCAATAAAACTGTTTCCTGTTTTTCCTAGACCGGGTGCAACTTCGGTTAACCAAATCGCAGTTTCAGCAGCTTCGACCTGACAAAAAAACGGACGGATATGACTGAATTTATGATTGCGCCAGTGGTCGAGCAACCTTGCGGTTTCCGGTGTTACACCCCACTTGCTTTTGTCCGGTATTTTTCTCCATTTATCAATTTCTTCTCTTAACCTGTTAATAACCGGAATCGTTTCATATTTCTGTCTAGATGTAGAAATACCTGTTTCATCTCCGAAGTCAAATTCAGATTGTTGTTTCTTTTTTTGTTTTCTGGCTTTTGGAATGGGTGTTATAAATTCCGCTTTCCGTCGGGAATCAATTATCCTTTGAGTTGGCTGACCATCGCCATCCAACTCCCAATGCTTCGCCGGATAAGTATAAGGCGAATTAATAATCGGTTGTTCAAAAAATTGCCTGGGCATTTGTTATGATTTTTTCTCTTTGCAGTTCTCCAAATATCCTAAATAGGCCGCCAATTGCAAAAAAATAATGTATTGTCTGTTTAGGAGGATATTTATAGCGTTATATGCCATTGGAGGATATTGAAGTGTTTAAATGAATTAACACTAATTGGCCTATTATATAATCCTGATTTAAAGGCTATCGATGCGTGATATTGTAAGCAGAATTTATGTTACAGTAAACCCTTGAACAAGTTTTTCAATGCGCTTCCTACTTTTCCAACCTTTGATTTCTTTCTCACGTGATAGCTTTTGTCTTTTCATAAAAAATTTCCTGATAAACCAATTGCCAATCTTCAACTTTTCCAGTAAATCCCTTATGAATTGAATTGTGTTTTCGAATTCTTTCCTTTAGTAATTCAGAAGTATAACCTACGTAATACTTATCAAGTATTGTGGAATGTAATATATAAACATGGTAACACATAAAATGCAAACACCCCATTCAGACTGAACAGGGTGTTTTGTGGGAGCACACGGGCTCGAACCGCGGACCCTCTGCTTGTAAGGCAGATGCTCTAAACCAACTGAGCTATGCTCCCTTAAATTGGGAGTGCAAATATAGGTTACACTTTTTTCAAAACAAATAAATTTTTGTGAAAGGGAATAATTTCCTTGCCAGGATAAATCAGGCGATTTGTTGTGTCATCCTAAAACAACCTGGTGTCTCATATCAATCCGATTCTTTCTGCGTAAATATTACCGAAGCACTCTTACCCATATCACTCTCCATCCGGGCTTCATGTCGGGTAGTACCGTCTCTCACAATCATTACAGCGGTATTTGGCGGAATGGAGCCTAAGTTTTCCGCGTACATTGTGATGATATTCCGCTTATAATTCTTGTCAAAAGAAAGCGTGAGCGTGAGCGGTTTTTCGGTCAGCATTTTGTTGGAGGCTATCAATTTGCCGTTGAAAAATACGGAGATGGAATCGCCATCTACAATGCCGTTATCATAAAAGTCAACCTGAAAAACCGGGTTATTTATTTGTATGGTTTTGGCAATGGCATTTGTTCTGTTTTCATACCCTTTGTAAACAGCCATCGGAGGAAGGTCGGCCTTAGGTTTTGCTTCAGCAATTACAGATTCTATTTTTTTACTTTCAACCGGGATGTCTGTTGTCATTCGTTTCGTTTTCGGTGCGGCCTCTTCTACCTTTGGTTTGGCTGGTGTGGGTCGTACCGGATGTCGGCGCGCTGTGGCAGGAGGAGTGGCTTTGGCAACCTCATCTTTCTTCGGCGGCATCTTGATGGCAAAGGGGGTACGTGTAACCGTTTCGCGCGAAAGAACTGTTTGTCCACTTCCGCCACAGTTCTGGTTGGGTGCGGGCGCCCAGTCACCTTTCAGGTATTCGGTGCTACCTTGTCCTTTCTCATAACTCAATCTGTGAACCTGAAAACAGTTTAGAATATAGGGCGGGGTATTGTACTTCACTCTTTCAATTTCGGTAACTACGAGGCTATTCGTAGAGCGATCAACAGATCCTGTAACCCGGCAGATTGTATAATATCTCTTGGGCCCGATATCGGTAAAATAAGTGTAACTGTAACCTGATACTTTGCTTCCACTGATTTCTAATTCTAAAACATAGGTTGTAGATGATCCGCTGATTAAAGATGCCTGATTGCCGGAGTTTTCGTTAAACGATCCCCGCCATTGGCCATTCAAATTAATTTTGGACATAGAATGCCCCGAACGTTTCGCGCCGGCATAATTGTTAGCAATGGATTGTGCCTGGGTAAAAAAATGAGAAAGAGTAAGATAGAAAAACAGCGTAAAGAACAACTTCATCCTTGTGTAATTTGCATTCAGTCAAAATTAATTGTTATTATATCTAAGGGTTTGTAAAGAAATCGTTTCCAAATCTAATAGTTAGTTAAATTTGTGCCTTTAAAATTATAATCAAAAAGAGGTTTTTATTATTAGTTTATGATCAATATTACATTTCCTGACGGCGCTGTAAAGCAATACCCGGAAGGAACTACATCCATGGAGATAGCCAGGTCTATCAGTGAAGGTTTAGCCCGAAATATTCTTGCGTCCGAAGTTAATGGCGAGGTTTACGATCTCTCCAGGCCGCTAACGGATGATGCTTCTATAAAGTTTTTAAAATGGGAAGACGACCATGGAAAATCGACTTTTTGGCATTCATCAGCACACCTTATGGCTGAGGCGGTTGAGTCAATGTTTCCTGGAGTTAAATTTTGGGTTGGCCCTCCTATCGACAAAGGATTTTATTATGATATGGATATGGGTGGGCAAACCATCACCGAAGATGATCTGGAATTGCTGGAAAAGAAAATGAAGGAACTGGCCAAACAAAACAATCCTTACATCCGAAAAGAAATATCCAAGCAGGAAGCAGTTAAATATTTCAAAGAGAAAGGTGACGAATATAAATTGGATCTGCTCCAAAACCTGGAAGACGGACATATTACTTTTTATACGCAGGGGAATTTTACAGATCTATGCCGGGGTCCTCACATTCCTTCTACCGGATTCATTAAAGGAATTAAGCTGACTGGAATAGCCGGTGCTTACTGGAAAGGGGACGAAAAGAATAAGATGCTTACCCGTATTTATGGCGTGACATTTCCGAACCAGAAAGAGCTTGATGAGCATCTCAAAATGCTTGAAGAAGCGAAGAAACGTGACCATCGTAAGTTGGGTAAAGAGTTGGGCATTTTCAGTATCAATGAAGATGTAGGACCCGGGTTGCCCCTATGGCTGCCTAATGGAACCATCGTTATTGAAGAATTGGAAAAATTGGCCAAGGAATCGGAACTGGAAGCAGGCTATAAAAGGGTTGTGACCCCGCATATAGCCAAAGAAAAACTTTATCTGACCAGTGGTCATCTTCCCTACTACCAGGATAGCATGTACCCTCCGATGGAGTTGGAAGGGGTTAAATATTATTTGCGAGCCATGAACTGCCCTCACCATCATAAAGTGTTCGATGCCGAACCAAAAAGCTATAAAGATCTACCTTACAGGCTGGCTGAGTATGGTACCTGTTATCGGTATGAACAAAGTGGAGAGCTTTTTGGACTCATGCGTGTGCGTTGTCTGCATATGAATGATGCACATATTTATTGTACCCGAGAGCAATTTGCGGATGAATTTAAAGCAGTGAACGAGCTTTATTTAAAGTACTTCAAAATATTCGGGATTGAAAAATACATCATGAGGCTTTCGTTGCACGACCCTGCCAAATTGGGAGAAAAATATGTAAACGAACCCGAACTTTGGAAGGAAACAGAGGAGATGGTAAGGCAGGTTATGATAGATGCGAATATTCCCTTTGTAGAGGTAAAAGGAGAAGGGGCTTTTTATGGGCCTAAGATAGATGTGCAAATCTGGAGTGCGATTGGCCGGGAGTTTACCCTCGCCACTAATCAGGTTGATTTTGCGCAGGGCAGAAGATTTAATCTGACATTTACCAATAAAAATAATGAGCCTGAAACGCCGTTGATTATACATCGTGCGCCATTGGGCACGCATGAACGATTTATCGGGTTTTTGCTTGAGCATTATGCCGGCCGTTTCCCTCTTTGGTTGGCACCTGTACAGGTGAAAATATTGCCGATTAGTGATAAGTATATAGATTATGCTAAAAATATTTTGAAGGAACTGAAAAAATCTGATATTCGCACAGAATTAGATGAGAGAGGTGAGAAAATTGGCCGGAAAATCCGAGATGCAGAAATGCTTAAAGTCCCGTACATGCTAATTGTAGGAGAAA
>JBIQMB010000310.1:0-5035 GCA_044463745.1 Chitinophagaceae bacterium
GGCATTGCAGCACACAAGGTTTACCCGTAATTCCGGTTACCCGGAAAAACCGTGAGCTCTTACCTCACGTTTTCACCCTTTCCGTCCCTTTCGGGCTGGTTGGTTATTTTCTGTGGCACTTTCTTCCCGAATAAATCGGGACCGGCTGTTAACCGGTGTGTTGCCCTGTGCTGGCCGGACTTTCCTCATCCCGTTGCCGGGAAGCGATAACCTGGCTTACAACCAGAATAAAGTTACAGAAATTATTGGTGAAATGAGTTAATAATTTTTTAGAAGATTTGTCACTGCAGTTAATTAGCCACCAAGACACGATGGCCCAAAGCCTCACCAAGTCATGAATAAAAATCCCTGCGAATCCTTTGCGTTCTTTCTTCTCTGCGTGGAAGAAGTCGTTTGCAGTTAATTAGCCACCAAGGCACGAGGACACCAAGCCTCACCAAGTCATGAATAAAAACCCCTGCGAATCCTCTGCGTTCTTCCTTCTCTGCGTTGAAGAAGTCGCTCACGGTTAATTAGCCACCAAGGCACCAGGACACAAGGCTTCACCAAGTCATAAATAAAAATCCCTGCGAATCCTTTGCGTTCTTTATTCTCTGGGTTGAAGAAGCCGTTCGCAGTTAAATCTTTATACCAATTTTCTTCATTAGGATAGAGGCATTCATACTTTGACAAACGCCTGGTTTCAGCTTATAATCGAAAAACAATTCTTCATTAGCTATTTGAACATCAAAGTGGTAATTCAGAATATTTTCATTAAAACTGTCTTTGAGTTCTGCCAATTCCAGATCGTGGGTTGCTACAATACCGGCTGCATTTTCACGAATCAGTTGTTTTATCAGCGCTTTTGAACCGGTATGTCTGTCGAAAGAGTTAGTACCTCTTAAGATTTCATCCAGGAGTATAAAAACCTTTTCATGATTATTAACCCGGTCAATCACCATTTTTAATTTTTTCAGTTCAGCATAAAAAGTAGAGGTGCTTTCTTGCAAATTGTCAGCTATACGCATGCTGCTAAGTACAAAAACCAACGATACTTTAAAACTTTTGGCACAAACCGGAGCACCACAAAAAGCAAGTACACAATTAACGCCCACGCTCCGCAGATAGGTGCTTTTACCAGCCATATTTGATCCGGTAACGAGCATCAGTTTTCCTTCCGAGGGTATATCAACCGGGTTGTTCACTCTTTTTTGTGAAGGAATCAATGGGTGTCCTATTTCTTCTCCTTTCAAAAAGAAATATTCATCAATCACTTCGGGAAAGATATATTCCGGGTTGTTTAAAGAAAAAGTGCCAAGGCTCACAAGTGCTTCGAATTCTGCCAACGAATCAACCCACTGCGGTAGATCATTGCGATGTTTTGATTTCCACTTTTCAAGGTCAAGAATTTGTTGAAGATTCCACTGTAATAACAGGTTTAAAAATGGAGAAAACATCCAGTTATATCTGACATCCAGACGGTCAAGCAGTTTTTTCAATCTTTTGATTTCTTCTGAGGCTTTTGAATCCCCTTGCATAATCTTTTCACGGATACTTAAGAGCAAGGGTGACCTGAACTCTTTGTCTTCAACCATCTTCAATACATTGAAAAGCGGGCCGAGTTGTTTTGCAATGTCATCCAGCTGTCGGTGAATTGGCGCCACCTCCTTGTTTATTTGCCAGGCTATAACGGCCATGACCAGAAGCATGAGCAGGAAGGGAGTAATGCCGATATTGTCATTCATGAACAGAAATGTGGTTGCAATCGCGATAACCGGAAGTACGTACCGAAGCCAGCCCCAGGGCTTGAAATTTAAAAACCGGGCAGGCTGTTCTATCCACAGTTGTAATTTTTGTCCCGATTGGTTGGTAAACGGATGCAAGGATCCAAAAGTCTGCATTTTTTTACACCATTCACCCGATGCGGCCAATTCTGAAACGGCCTTTTGGCGCTCATGAATTTTGTTCAGATCAGTTTTTTCATTCAGGTAAGAAGCAAGCTTATCCGATCCCGGTTCTGAGGTGGTCCGGTTCAGGTATTGAAATAGTGAAGCTTCTCCAAATATATCCAGATCAGCAGAGTAGGGATGCTCCTTGATGAGGTATTGCGTACCATTTGCAAAAGGATAGGCTCCATCCAGAGCGGCTAACTCCTTGTTGTAGAGATCAACGATTTTTTTCGTAAATCGGATTTTTTCATGATTGTCCAAGTCGGCATATACCAACCGGATAAAAATAATCAGCAAGGTTACTGATGCCAGAAAAACGTAAATGACTCCGGCCTGCCATAGCAAATAAAATGCGAAAATAATAGCAGCGATTGACCCCAACCTAAGCCAGGCAAAAGACGACTTTTTTCGGTTTAAAATCGATAGTTCACCATTAAATTTTTGAATCTGATTTTTGTAATAATTGCGTATGTCTTCTGTAGTCATGATTAGTGTAGTGCGCAAAATTAGGAGAAATCATGAAGTTTATTATTTTAAATCAAATACCAATACAGTAGGATAGATATAAATAATTTGGTATCCTTTAAGATGTGAAAATCCACGATAGTTCATGGCTGCAAGACTGTTTGACAATACCGGCCATATCATAAAATAAAAAAGCCGCCTGTGTTAGGGACAGACGACTTTTGGTTTATCTGAGTTGCTTTTAAATTATTGCTTCTGCAGTTTCAGATTATAATTCATATCATCATTGGAGATGTTCACATAATAAATACCGGGCTTCAGGGAAGAAAGGTTATTGATGTTGACACTATTATTTCCCTTGATGGTCTTGATGGTTTTTTGCATTACCGATTGACCGATTGAATTACGGATAATCATGGTTGCCTCAGCCGTTTTGTTTGCTACAAAGTTGGCTGTAAAGCTTGAGGTAAACGGATTTGGGAAAACTTCAAGTGAAGCGCGGTTGCCTAATGAAATTTTTACCACATTCGAGAACGTGAATTTACCGTCCATGTCAATCTGCTTCAGGCGATAGTAGGCATAAGTTCCACCACCTGGAAACTTATCTGTGTAAGAATACTCTTGCGGAATGGTGCTGAAGCCCGCAGCATTAACAGAAGCTAAGTAGTTAAAGTTTTGTCCATCATTACTTTTCTGGATTTCGAACCGGCTGCTGTTGATTTCCTGGCTGGTTTGCCAATCAAGTATCGCCTGTCCGTTTCCATATTTTCCACTGAATTCTGAAAGAGTAACCGGTACTGGAGCGCAATCGTTTACAATCAGGGTGTATTCGTTTACATACTTGCAGGTTGCACTGGCCAATCCTTCTTGTGAGGTAGATACAACCAGGCGATACTTTTTCCCGTTCAGATTCATTGAAACATTGTGTAACTTAAGGGTCAGGTCGTAAGAGTCGCCGGAAAAAGTTGCCTGAGCAGGCGCCGTACTATCAGTATAGTTTTGTCCGCCGTCCGTACTTACCTGCCATTTGTACCAGGTATTGGTTTGGGTAGCATCATTTACTGTAAATTTAACACCAACTCCTGATCCTTCACATACTGCATTAGGAAGCTCCCCTCCCAAACCGGATACCGAAATATTTGATTGTAAAACATTAAATGAAATGTCGTCAAGCCCCAGGTCGTTACCTTGCTCTACCGCTGTAGCGTTGATTACTTCCAAATCTACAAATTCAACATTTTCGGGCACTGTATAAACACCGGAAACCTTAACCCAGGTAGGCGTGTTTTGGTATGCAATGGGGCCACTGGTAGCAATGATGGAAGAAACGCCTCCGGCGGTAACTTTAAAACTGATATTCGGCTCAGACCCGGCATGTGCGTAGGGACTCGACGCCGGAAGAAGGTTTATTACCCATGCAGAAAATTCATATTGCGTACCGGGGCATACCTGTATTGTGTTAATTCTGTAAAAGATCGGACTCTTGGTACTATTGGGCGCACCGTTTACGGCCATAAAATATCCACCGTCGCCGGTATGGTCCTGTCCTTTCCAATCGCCTTTGATACAGTTGAACCCATTGGCGTCCCCAATATTTTTAATCAAAGTATAAGTAAATTCCGGCTGCAATCCACCTGATTTATATACGTAGGTATATCCGCTGGATGGCTGCGCTGTTCCTTCGCCCGAAAGCGTGTTAAGCGGATTGCCGATGTTGCCAACCGGGTTATAAGTGTAATTGCCTTGTACGGGGCATTTGTTTTCAGAAGATTTATAGGTTTTAGGCGTAACAAAAGAGGAACTGAATGTGCCCTTTGCGCCTAAAAGGTTGGGACCGAGTTGCGCATTTGTTTTTTGAAACATAAACAAGCCCGCAATCATTAAAATTGTGTAAAATCCTTTCATTTTCTTTATTGTTTAGAGATAAGTAATAAAAGGTAATTACAAAAGATAATTGGAGAAGAGGTCGGTAAAAGATTAACCAGGGTAAGCCCTCACAGGTTCTTTTACATAATTGATTTTAATAAAGATATTGGGGGTAAATTGAATATCAGCAGTTGTTATTTGATATTTCAGGATACAAAATTATTCTTTAAACTGAGATTTGCAAGTCCTTTGGAAAATTTTTATTACTTTCGACAACCTTTGAAATACAGTAAGATTAATTCAGGATATTGGGTGGTAACGAATGGAGAAAATGGGTTTCCGGTTGCGTAGTACCATGTCAGATTAATTTGCGGATCGAAATTTAATATCCTGTTGGCTTTTGAGATGTCTGGCTTGGCTGTATGGTAAATTTACTGTTTAAATTATTATCTGAATCTACAATGCGAACGGGCATGTGTTATTGTTTCTATGGATTTTTACGAATACTAAAATATTTGCAAAAACGGGGCAATTTATACAATTATAGCTCGTTAAGAAACATAGTATCCTTAGGAGACTTACCTCACTTTAGGCTTCAACTTGCTAAACCAATGTCTTAAAATGAAAAAAGGAAAAACCACAATTCTGCTTGTAAGTAAGAATCAGAAGGCGGTAAAAGCGAAACAAGTATCAGGCAATGTAATTCTGAACTGGAAGAAATATGTTGCCCTATTTGCCGTAATTATTTTGTTACTCGGAGCTGCCATCGGTTATCT
>JBIQMB010000311.1:0-5023 GCA_044463745.1 Chitinophagaceae bacterium
CAAACTGAGCAATTCCTGAAATTGCTGAATACTAAGCGGTTTCCCGGCAGGAGCCAGTTGTACATATCCCAGCACTTTTTTCGAAACTACCCTGCCATCTTTATGGCCTTGTTTTACATTTTCAATTTCTACGTCTGCATCAAAATATACGGCACCGCATTTTACAGGTTCGTTTAATGTACCGCCCGTGGCATTTGAAATTTCCTGACCGATTACACCATTCAAATAAACCTGACCATTGGCTATGGAGTTGCTGGAAGTGAATTCTGCCAGATCAGGGGCGTCTTTGATATTACGTACATTATACAATCCACTGATAATACCCGGGTGAAAGGTATATGGTTCGTTGTTGGTGACATTATTATTTGCAATGTCTTTATAGGTATAGGAAAAATCGAAGAGTCCATCGCTTTGTGCTTTCCAACCACTATCATACCTGAATACATAACCTGTGCTTGCACGTATTAAAGTTATGGTACGAACCACACGGATTCCCCATGGATAAATAAGACTTTTTACCTGTATTACTTCGTGTGAAGTACGTCCGAGCATAATATCAAATCTGGCCTGGCTTGTTTGTGCCATTGCTGCAGAGGGGCTTAACCAATTGGTAAGCATATTAAATCCATACCCTGTGAAATCAAGCCTTGTTACCGGTACTCCCCTTGAAACATTGACATCGTTTAAAGCTACGGGAGCGGTAAAAAATTCATTATTAAAAACGTCTGTAACGCGTTGTCCCAGGTTGCTGCATCCTTTTGCTGATCCATCCGCTTCCAGCAAATTATTTATCTGGGATGTGTATCCTGGCAACATGGGGCTATCAATCTCAGTAGGATCAGTAACAGCCTTACTAAAATTGCCGGAAAAAACGGTGATTTGAATCCCTCCTTTTAGATTGGTTCTAAACTCCGGCTGTGTATTTTCAAGATCAGGTGGTGCTGTCTGTCTTGCCGGAATCGGATTGTTCCCAATTAATAACTGACTATTTTTCGTGATATAAGCTAATGCCCTCAACCCAAAAGGCAGTGTAAGCGAAGAGGCAAGAATACTTTTTGGATCATTCTTAAAATAGTCCATCAAAAAGTCAACAAGTGGAATCGGAGCCAATGTTACAGGCTTGTCGCTGTTATTCAGTATTCTGGTCGGGCCTCCGTCATTTGCAAAATATTTAAATCCTACTTCCGGATCCATCGGGAGTTTCGGCGATGTGGGAACCAGGGGATCGGTTCTATCAGGAGCAGACAAATTAAATATCGGCTCCCATGCTACCTGAGGTTCCATAAAGGCACGCACACTACGCCCGCTCGCTTTTACCTCCATTCCATCTACGATAAACGGAAATCCGGATGAATCCACAGCAGCCGCTCCTTCGCCGGTACTTACAATATTTCCGGTACGCACAAATGCCATTTGATCGCGCCTCGAGAATCCGCCAAAACTTACGCCGAGTTGATTGGCATTGCTACTCACATCAAGCAGAGCAAATGCATCAGAACCCAAAAATCCAAATCTATCATCCCATAGTGCCTGATAATCAGGAAGCTGATTGTTAACAGCCATCATGGGTTGGGTGGCATGAATTCCCTCAGGCGTCTCCCTCGCCTTCTGGCTTCCGAAAAGATGAGCCCCCTTCTCCTTTGAAAGAAAAATATCCGAAAAAAGACTTCTTCCGAATGAAGAATTTTCCGGAGTATTTTGTATGCCTGAATGGGTCGAAGGTTGGGCATTCGACTGTTGTTGTGCGGGCATTAATCCGAAATGAAAACCCACGTTCACTACATCATTCGTTTCATCAAGTGGTTTATATTGAATGTTACATATAAGCCAGAGCCAGGGCGTTCTCTTTCCTATACCGCCTGTAGCCGGATCTTTTTCATTCCTGAATTGCTGTAAAAGTACATTCAGGTTTACCAGGTAGGGATCAGGCAGTGTGGGCAGATAAGAGTACATTCCAAAAGTTAGAAACAAATTGGAGGCTGTAATTTTTTTCCAGCCCTCATCGCAGGTACCGAATAATAAACAACCGTTTACAGCCGAAACAGTAAACAACGCATTCTGCAAGGCGATGGAATATAATTTTTGTGAAGGAACATTTTCGCCTGGAAGCGTATTGTCCCAAATGATGTTATCATCATATAAATACAGTAGCCTGAGACTGGCATTGGCTGCCATTGCCAGCAGGCTGTTTTTGGATTTTACCTCAAAAGGCTCTCCATTAACTTTTACCGGCCGGTCAATATTTAATCCTGCATTGCAAAGTGTGATCAGTAATTCATCTCCTTTGCTAACCGAATTGAAAATAAATGCTGCGGAGGAAAGGAATAATAAATCGACAGAATTGCCATGCGGATTTTTTTTATCTTTCCATAATTCCAAATGCTGAGAAGCTCCAAGTCCGTTACTGAAAAGATCGGTCAGACCAATTCGTCCCGGTTCTCCCAACAAAAATGGTTGATTGAAAACCATATCCTGATTTTTCAATCCGGCTCAGGTCGCCTGTAAACCCTTTCCGCATGCAATCAATACCGCACCATTACCTTTCGCTTCCAAAGGTGCCGAAACATCTATTACTGCTGCGGGTAAAGCCCACCAACTGCCCCCAACCGGAGCTTTTCCTGACAGATTGAAAAAAGGACTTTCGCTTGATGAGACATCAAATTCAGTGATATCTGCATTCCATGGAATAAGCACTTTACTTAAAGCTGCATTATAGGTGGCTGCCTGGTTTCCTGCCCAGGCAAAATTTGCCGCTTGTCCGTACACCGTCACCGATGCTTCTCCGATGGTGGTTATATTCTTTCCGGTACCAACCAAGGTAAAATTCCAGGTGCCTGGTAATTGAAACGCTGCGTTCCTGGCATCCTTACCATAAGGCGAATCAACAGATGCATCTGCATCTGTCTCCTGATCCAGTTCAAGCGCAACATTTATTTTATTAGTCGGGTCAACAGTAAGGTTATTGCCTTGCAAGGCGGGGACCATATCTAAAGTAATGGAACCGCCTTTAACCTTTACGCCTGTAAAACGATGGTCGGGCGCGTCTGGTGCCAGCGCATGCGCGTTGACCCAAACACTTCCTGGTAGTACTTTAAAGGACTTAATTAGCCGGAAGTTTTTGTTTACAAATCTATCCAACAGCCTTTGGCGAAATTCGGATTTGAACAATATCACCGGGTTACTTTGTCCCTGAATGTATATGGCAACCAATCTTTCTATTCTATAAAAATCAAACCAAATCCTACGGCCATCATTATTGATAAATGGCCCTTCGGTACGCACTGGCCTGGATCCCGCAGCCCAATTTGGAACACTGCCCGTAACCTGTGTGGTATGCACCGGTATATCGCGTGCAAACACCCTCAGATCAGCCTCCTCCTTCTTATCAAGCGTCTTCGATACGATTTCTTCCAGGTTGGCCAGGCGTCCGCTCTGTATATTTTGAGGGAAGAACATATCTGAACCAGCGAAGGAAAACTGTTGATTAGAAACAGGTAATGGTTGCTCCGCAAGCGACGAAGCCAGCATTTGCTGTACGTTGTTTAATGCTTGTTCTTCCGCCGTTGTTGAGGTATGGAGATGCCCTGTAAGGGTTTCCATCAATCCCAATAATTGTTCGTGCGTCATAATTAAATTAATATTTTAAAAATCATTGCAATAATTTTTCACAGGGTTTCTGAAAGAAGCTTTTCTTTCAGCCATTTTCAATTCAAGGAGGTAAGAGTCTTACTATTGCATTTAATCTTAGATAGGATAGAAAAACAAGGAATGAAACAAAAAGCCGGAACAGCCAATAGTATCCTTCAAAGAAATTCTATTTATTTTACATTTGAACATAGTAATAAAACGCCATTTTTTAATTAATCACTAACAGTGCTTATTGTCCGCTCCACTCATGTTTTATCAAGCCTCTTCTACCATTAAACACAGCCGATGTAATAATTCCTTTGCCTGAAGATTAATAGAGAGATCAGGATCAACTTTCAAATCAAGAAATTTTTTCAACTTGCCAAATTGCCTGCTTTTAATCCACCTCAACAAACAAATCTGGTAAAGCATGGGCAACAGTTTTTCTTTGTCTTCGCGGTGAAGGCTGTGATAAAATTCTTTCCAATGCACTTCTTTTCCATAAGCGATTTCATTATCAATTTCATTGCGGGATACTTCCATCCAATTGACATCGAAGAATATGGCTGATTCTTTGTCAATATTTTCGAGAAGTGTATTGCAAAGCAGACCCATCACCAAAACAGTATGGTAATTAATACTATAAATATAGGTTCGTCTTACATCTCTTTCTGCACCCTCAATCATAGACCTGTCTAATCCGGGTGCAGGTAAAAAACCTACTCTTTCATCTATATGAAACAAACATTGAAGTGCAAAAACAGCAGTGTTGTTCCACCTTCTTTTTAGCAACGGCCAGGTCATTAATAACTCACCAACGACATCATAGTTTTGTTCATCCAGATATCGTATCAAAAGTGATTCGATGATTTCGAAAAGCATGCCCAGATTAATATCTTCAATCGTCTCTCTTCCAAAAAGTCCATACATGACTGCATGCGTTATGGAATAAGCATCATTAGAATTTTGACTAAAAATATCGACCGGATAATTCAGGCAACTTAGCCCCCTCCACAAATCCATATTTGTTTTGCGATCATTATCCCAAATCTTTTTTAACCATTCCCTCTCCATCATCCGATTTGGGGGTCGCTCAATGCCATCAGCCGCAGAAGAATCAAGTGCTGCACGCAAAACCTTATCAAATTTCGCATTCGAAACTCCGGCATAATTCAGGCAAACATGAGCCTGCGCATAGTCTAACGCTAATCCTGGCTTAAGACAGATATTAAGTAAAACAGATTCGCTCCTTGCCAAAGGTTCCAGCACTTCAATCAACGCTGAAAATGCTTCTTCCACTTCAGGATACCGGCTGTTCGCTTTGGAGAAGACCAAAAGAAATGCGCATTCTCCAATGATTTTTTCATTTCTCACGAACCATGGAGCATCCTCCGAC
>JBIQMB010000312.1:0-5020 GCA_044463745.1 Chitinophagaceae bacterium
ATGCAAGTTCTTTTAAAGATGGAGAAGATTTCTGAATTCAAGAAATCACTGGCTCTCCGGCAACGCTGTTCAGGCGGGGTTGCCAAACCACTCTGCGGTGCTTCCTTTGTAAGAAGGCGGTATTGAACGGACAGAGAAAAGCCCTTTTTAAGGGGCAGGTAGGTATTCGGGAGATGAGCGAAAGCGAACTATCGATGAAGTGACGAAACCGCACAAATCGCGCTGCAAAACCGGGTCTTGCAAAGGACTCTGGGACAAACATAGCGGTTACCTGATTACTGGCTATGTGCACGCCGTCATACAGATAGCATGAACCGGATATAGGCTTTAAAAGAGAACATGGGAGATCCTTCAGGATAAACCTGGATGTAAGCGGCCATCATGAGAAGCATCAGTTCGTAAAACAACTGTATAAGGCAGGAAAGGATGGGGCTTGCATGCCATGCCTGAAGGAAGTCGGACAAAACCATAGTAGCGATGAAACACCGTAACGGGTGCGGAGCGAAGGGTTTTGGTCATTTTAGAGGTACTTTTTTTTAACCAACTTGAAAAAGGATGAATTAGATGAATGTACACGTAGTGAAAACAATCCCGATAAGCTATCTGATGGTAGTAGAAGCTTACCGGAAAGTAAAACAGGGCAGAAAAGCCGCCGGCATTGATGGTGAAACATGGCAAACGTTTGAGAAGAAAAGCGTTGAGCGCGAGCTGTATGTAATCTGGAACAGAATGGCATCAGGGAGCTACTTTCCTTCGGCAGTCAGAGAGGTAGAAATACCGAAGAAAGACGGCAAGACAAGAAAACTGGGCATTCCTACTGTCAGGGATCGGATAGCACAGCAAGTAGTAAAGACGTATATGGAAGAGCGCATTGATGTGCACTTCCATGAGAACTCTTACGGCTATCGACCCATGAATAGCAGCCGACAAGCCCTTACAGCAGTAAGGGAAAACTGTCTCAAAGAAGACTGGGTGCTTGACATGGATATATCGAAGTTTTTCGATGAGATAGACCACGAACTAATGCTGAAAGCAGTAGAAGCCATGCTGCCAGAGAAATGGGTACGCATGTATGTGGAAAGGTGGCTGAAAATGAAAGTGGTAAAAACAGACGGAAGTGTAGTGGACAAAGGAAACAAAGGAACACCGCAAGGTGGAGTAATCAGTCCGATTCTGGCTAATTTATTTCTGCATTATGGCTTAGATAAATGGCTGGAAAAGAATCATCCTGAAACAAAGTTTGTTCGTTATGCAGATGATGCGATCATCCACTGCAAAGACAAGGAAACGGCTGAACAGATGAAAGAAGCAATCACGGCAAGAATGCAGGAAATCGGATTAAGGTTGAATGCAGAGAAAACAAAAATCGTGTATTGCAAGGATTACAAAAGACGAGAGAAACAAGAGAAAGTTGAGTTTGGATTCCTTGGCTTTAGCTACCGACCCAGAATGGCAAAGAGCAGGCAGAACGGAAAAAGCTACACAACCTTCACTCCTGAAATCAGTAAAGACAATCAAAAGAAAATCAGAGACGGCATCAAAGAATCTGTTCAATGGCGCAATACGAGCCAGACAATAGAGCAGATAGCGTGGCGGCTGAACAGCAGGCTACGTGGCTGGCTGAACTACTTTGGTTTGTTTGGCAAACGAGAGTTAAGGAAAACGATGCTCTACCTTGAATGGAGATTAGTGAAATGGATAGGACGTAAACACAAGGTAGGAACGAAAGCAAGCTCTGACCTATTGCAAAATGTCAAGCAGCAAAACCGTAAACTGTTCTACCACTGGGAAGCAGGGTATTGTTATTAACTATTAAGAAATGACACGAGCCGTATGATGGGAGACTATCACGTACGGTTCTGTGAGAGGCTTGCGGGTGAAACTCCCGCTTGCCTACTCGGCGTGAGGCTTTTTTACGCACAGGCAAGGTTTCACTTTCGCTGTTCGACATGTTAGCAAAGCGCATGTCGGACGATAGATAAAAGCGGGTTTCCAAACCCGCCGTGCGCTGTATAGGGGATTTGGAAATCCCGTTTATACTTCCTTCGGGATGCGCTACGCTAACATCCCGAAGAGCATTTTGCTTTCAACGCAGATTTAGCTGCGTACTAACAGTCTTTGCATGAGGCTTTTCCACGCAAAGAAAATGGTTCACGCAACGACGCAACGACCGCAAAGGATTTTTCTTAACAGAAAATATGTCCGCCAGATTCGTTCAATCGCAAGGGTCTCGCTTGTGACATGAAAACTTCCTTTTCTCTCGCAGGTCTCCCGACCTGTGACAAAACGTTACTTAAAATTTGTCGAGAATAGAATACGTCAATTAATAAGTGAATGTGGCTATTCTTCCTTCGGGATGCGCTACGCTAATATCCCGAAGAGCGTTATACCATCTAACGCATGTCTATTTGTTTCTTCAATCCCTTCCTGATCAGTTTCTTCTTCAAACTCGCTGTCATATTCGGAAAGAAGGCACCCATCGAAGCCAGGATACCGCGCGAATGCGGTAACCAAACCTGCACCCTGGGCTTTTTCATCAACTTAAAAATAGCATCACTCAAATCATCAACGGTCAGATATTTATTGGCAGAAAAAGTCATGGCAGCTTCTTTTTTGTCTTTCTGATAATCCAACATCTGAGTTTGCACCGCATCCGGACAAAGAACGCTCACCTGAACACCAAATTCTTCCAGCTCCGAGGCCGCAGCCATGCTGAACCCCCGGATGCCAAACTTTGTGGCACTGTAAATATTTAATCCCGGAACAGGCGTAAGTCCGGCCATTGAAGATATATTGATGATATGCCCGAATCGTTGTTTCACCATCATTTCAGATACAACTCTGACTCCATAAATTGTTCCTTTGAGATTGATATCAATTTGCCGGTTGATGTGCTGAATAGGCGTTTCGTAGATATAACCGGGTTCGATAATTCCCGCAATATTGAGTAACCAATGAATATTGCCAAACCTGGATTTTGCTCCATCAGCCATTTCTTTCCATTGGTCGGCTTTTGTAACGTCTAATGAACAGATGATAAATCTTTCGCTGTCATAATCGCCATATAATTCATTCAGTTTTTCTACCTGAATATCACAGGCAACAACATTACATCCCTTCTGATAAAGTTCTTCGGTCACCTTCCTTCCTATACCACTTGCCGAACCTGTTACGATCGCTGTTTTGTCATTAAAAATCAAAGTATTTATTTTATAGAAGATGAACGATTTATGAAACCAAAATCAATGAAATTATTATTTGCTAAAAGTATATAAAATGTCGAAGTTCGTTTCTTTTATTTAAAATATTAGCTGTGCAAAAGGACACGAAAGTTTGTACTATCGGTTGCGGTTCTTCCGGAATGGTAGCGGCGAAGGTGCTTTTTCAAAACAACATCCCGTTTGATTGCTTCGAAGCAGGTTCCGAGATCGGCGGAAACTGGAAGTACATGAATGACAACGGTATGTCATCAGCCTATGAATCGTTGCATATCAACACTTCCAAGCAAATGATGGCCTATTCCGACTTTCCAATGCCTGATCATTATCCCGATTACACCGATCATCGGCAGATATTCCAATATTTCAATGATTATGTCGATCATTTTGGCTTTCGCGATCGGATCACTTTTAATACCAGGGTGGAGCATGTCGAAAAATTGGGAGATCGTCATTACAAAGTGACCACAGATAAATTTGGCGAACGGGAATATACCGATGTAGTAGTAGCCAACGGGCATCACTGGTCGCCCAAATACCCGAATTTTCCCGGCCATTTTTCCGGTGAAACGCTGCACACGCATTACTACAAAACGTTCAAACCTTTCATCGATAAAACAGTATTGATTATTGGAATAGGAAATTCAGCAGTGGACATTGCTTGCGAGTTATCGACTGTTGCAAAGAAGGTGACTGTTTCCACACGCAGCGGCGCTTATATCTTACCAAAATATATGTTCGGCATGCCTACCGATCATTTAACCAAACCACCGCTGGCTTTTATGCCACTTTGGTTTCAGCGCCTTTCCTTACGAATTTCGCTGAACTTATCAGTTGGTAATCAGAAAAAATACGGCATGCCTGTTCCGGATCGTCCATTATTAAAAGAACATCCCACTATTTCCGGAGAAATACTTGAAAAAATTGGCCATGGAAAAATCGATGTAAAACCCAATGTCGCGCAATTGGATGGTAAGGATGTTTATTTTACTGATAACACCCATGCGGAGTATGATACGATCATCTATGCTACGGGCTACAAAATAGAGTTCCCATTTTTTGACCCCAATTTTTTCTCTGCCGAAAACAACGAAATGCCGCTGTACGAGTATATGGTTGACATCGATCATCCGGGATTGTACTTTTTCGGATTCATACAGCCCATCGGTTCCGTGATGCCCCTCGTAGAAATGCAGGCCGAGTGGCTGGCTTCCTTGCTAACCGGAAAGAAGCAACTTCCGGATAAGGATAAAATGAATGCCTGGTATGAGCAAAACAGGAAACGGATGAGAAAACGCTATGGAGACTCCGGCCGGCACACCTTAGAGGTTGATTTCTTTCCGTATTTGAAGCGGCTGAAGAAGTTGGCAGGGAGATGAGTAATGGTAAAGGAAGTTTCGAGTGTAAGGTTTTATCAAAGTGCAATGGTTGAATCAATAAAGGATTGCTCTTCTTTTGAACATTTGTCCTGCCATCGTCCGGTTATATAAATTTTCTTTGTGCTGTCTAAATCTGATTTGTTAATGGAGATGTTTGCACAAATAAGTTTTGTGAAAATTGATTGATATAGAGTTATGTTCTCTTCAATAAATTTCCCGGATTTAATGGCTATTTCGCCATAATTTCTGTCAATGGCACAGAGCAAAAACGTGAATTTTAAAGTGGAATCCTTTGGTGTATAAAATATCCATTGAACAACTTCTCCAGTGGATGTACGGGTTTTGTTGCCCAATGAATCATATTCCAGGAAAAAATTAGCTTCATTATGGTCGTTGTATAAGAAGGCATATAAATGCAAATTA
>JBIQMB010000313.1:0-5001 GCA_044463745.1 Chitinophagaceae bacterium
TCCCCTACGATATTTGAAATAATCTTATTGCTTTAAAAATCTCTCTGAATATGAATTTCCTTTTTCATCCTTTAAAATCAATTGATAAGTACCGGCGGGTAGTTTTTGGATGTCAACAAGAATCGAATTGGCCGGGTTAGAATATACATTTTTCCACACGGCGCTTCCTTGTACGTCATATATTTCCAGGGTTACCTTCTGATGCTTTTTTGTAGAACTTACTCTCAGATATTGTGTAGCAGGATTAGGGAAAAGGCTGAGTTTGATATCATTCTGTCCGAACTGTAGTGCATTTATTTTTGAAAGTACAGCACGCCCATCTTTGTCAATCTGGTTTAATCTGTAATAATTGGTTGCATCCAATACGGGGCTGTAATCTGTAAAAGAATAATCAACCCTCATCTTAGAATTACTCTTTCCTTTCACAGTACCGATCGTACTAAACTGAATGCCATCAATTGACCGTTGCACCTCAAACCGGTCATTATTCAATTCACTTGAGGTAGCCCATGTTAGAAGAGCTGCATTTCCAATTTGTTTGACTTTAAAATCAGAAAGGTTTACTGGCAGAGCTGAGAGAGAGAAATTCATCACATTCGCGTATCGATCGTTATCAATATCCTCATAAGCCAGGTATGCTGTTCCTGAAACGGTGTCTATCGCCATTGCAATGTTTTCAACCGGTCCGGAAGTAAAACCCGCGCTCCCAACGAAAGACCACTTGGTGCCATTAAATCTACTCACGGAAGCTTTTCCACGATCGGTATTCCAATCTCTAAAAGCAACGTAGGGCAAGCCATTCTCATCTAAAGCAAGAGACACAAATTCTACATCCCCCTCACCAAAGTCAGGTTTACCAACCCATACCCAGTTGGCGCCATCGAACTTTCTTACATTTATGTTGTAGGAATTCCAATCGACATAAGCCAGAAATGGAACGCCCGTTTTATCAATAGCCAGGGATGTAAATCCAGCGCCGTATGATGTCAGACTCGCCGGCCCCACAGATACCCATGAAGAGCCATTGAACTTCTTAACAGAGGCATTGTATAAATTGTAGCGATCGCAATATGCGATATACGGGAATCCATCTTTTTCATTGATCGCAAGTGAAATATCTATTGCTGAACTTAAGGATATTTTGCCGCCAACGAGAACCCAACTGGTTCCATTGAATTTCTTAACTCGAGCGGCACTATAATCATATGCATCCCGATAGGCCACGTAGATCGTTCCGTCTTTTTTAATGGCGAGGGAGGTAAATTCATCTCCTTCCCCGATTTGCCATGTTTCGCCGACCGTAACCCATCGGGTACCGTTAAATTTTTTCACAATGACCATATAGGAGTCTTCTCCGTTTAGTCCGCTCGTGTACGATAGATAAGGAGTTCCGCTTTGATCAAAGGCAAGCGACAACCCTGTGGCCGCGCCTTCAGAAAAGCCCGGGGCACCAACATTTACCCAGTTGGTTCCATTAAACTTTTTTACCACCGCTTCTTCTGAATCATATTCCTGGTAAGCGATATATGGTACGCCATTCTTATCAATGGCCATACATGGATACCGAATTTCGGCACCCGAAAATCCAACACTGCCAGTCTGATCCCACATTTGAGCAGAAGTGGCATATGTTAGAAATAGAGCAAAAAGAAAGAGTGGAAAATGGAGGCATTTCTTATGCCTTACATTGGTTGATGTTTTCATAGTTTTGGTTTTATTCTTTAAAGTTAGCAGTTCGAAAAAACGGCTGCAAAGTAATAAAATTGTGGTTCTCCTAAAGATTTATTTGTATTAATTATACGGGCGATTCATATAATGAACCCATAGAAATTTAAGCAAATGGTTATCAGTAACTTTTACATATTGTTTTTTAGGTTGTCTGCAAACTTCCTATTTGGCTTTTCCGTATTTCACAAATTTTTATTCCCAAACAATGTCGGGATCATTAAAAGAATTCAGTGGATCCCACCACAGCTTTTTACTTAATTTTGCTAATATGAAACCTATAAAAATATCTACAGCCCAATTTGAGATGAAGAGTGGCGATAAAGCTTACAATCTTTCCGTGATAGAGAAATTAGCCGCAAAGGCCGCTGCAAAGGGATCGGCAGCCATTGCATTTCACGAGTGCTCTATAACAGGATATTCATACACAAGACATCTCAGCCTCGAAGAAATGCTTGAATTGGCCGAGCCGGTTCCGGGCGGAGAAAGTACCCAAAAAATCATTCGTCTGGCCAAACAATACAACATCACGATTTTGGCCGGATTATTTGAGAAAGACGATAATCAAAACCTCTACAACACTTACATCTGCGCAGATCAGCATGGACTGATTGCCAAACACAGAAAAATTCATCCTTTCATTAATCCAAACCTCAAACCGGGTGACAATTACACTGTTTTTGATATCCAGGGCTGGAAGTGCGGAATACTGACCTGTTACGATAATAATATAATTGAAAATGTGCGGGCTACCAGATTATTGGGTGCCGAAATATTGTTTATGCCGCATGTAACCATGTGCACGCCATCTACCAGGCCGGGCGCGGGTTTTGTGGATCCGATGCTGTGGGAGAAAAGAGAGATGGACCCAACCTCTTTGCGAATAGAATTTAATGGAATGAAAGGACGGGAGTGGTTGATGAAATGGTTGCCAGCCAGAGCTTATGATAACGCAGTCTATGTTGTCTTTTCAAATCCGATTGGTATGGACGATAATCAGTTGAAAAACGGATGCTCCATGATCATTGATCCATTCGGGGATATAATTGCAGAATGCCGCGAACTCGGCGATGACTCTGTTACCGCTACGCTTACACCGCAAAAATTAAAAGATGCCGGAGGATACCGATACCTCAACGCGAGGAGACCTGAATTGTATAGTACCATCCTGACCCAGCCACATGATTCACAGCAAAAAGTGGCCTGGCTGCAAAGAGAAAGGAACTAACCGTTTAATTTTCTCTTCCCATCTCCATCGGAATGGATATGAGCACTTCACAACCTTCGCCGGGTGCAGTATTGACTTCCATCTTACCGGAAAAAAACTCAGTCCGCCGTTGCATATTGGCCATGCCTATGCCCGACGAAACAGTACTCTTTTCGAAACCCACACCATTATCTGAAATTCGCATATGCAATTTGCTGTTATGCAGTAAGACCTCTATCGAAATCTTCGTTGCCTTTGCATATTTGAAAATGTTCCTTAATTGCTCTTGCAAAATGCGATAAAGATTTAATTGCAGTTCCATCGTCATCGGATAATTTTCAAGCGCATCATCAAAGTATAGTGACACATCATGGGTCATCCCAGCGGTGAAAGTATTGAGTAAGCGAACCACTGCTTCCTCAAAATTTGAGTTTCGGAAAAACACAGGCGCCAGTCTGTGCGAAAGATTTCGTATTTCTTCAGTAGCCAGATTAATTGCTGAAATTGTATTTTCATAATACTCTTCTTTTACGCACGACATGGTTTTTTTCATTAGTCCCATACTCATCTTCGCGGAAGCCAAAATCTGGCATACATTATCGTGTAGCTCGCTTCCAATCTCATACCGTTCTTCTTCCTGTGTCTTAATTATAGCTTTGGTAATCCTGTTCTCCTGCTGCTTTCTCTCTGTAACATCCACAATAGCCACCATGATTACCGGGCGTTTCTTTAACATAAAGTGTGAGCCGTGAATTTCAAGTTCCACGATATTTCCATTTGCATCATTATAATTAAAACTTCCTTTAAAAAACGGATCACTATTGACAAGCCTGCGAATACTTTGCGCTGCCCACTCCCGGCTTTGCTTCGGAACAAATTCCATAATACTCTTTTGCAAATAATCAGTTCCTTCAAACGAAGTATCTCTCGAAGCCATATCGTTTACCTGCAAAAGCTCGTACGAAGAAGGATCGATGATATACATGGGCACGGGCGACATATTAAAGAGTTGCTTAAACTTCCGTTCCGATTCTCTGAGCTCTTCTTCCAAAAGTTGCTCTTCCGTAACGTTTTTATAAAATATCGTTGCGCCATTCACCTTGCCATTTTGATATTCCCAAACCATGGATCCTTCCAGATATATACGGCCCCCATCTTTATTAAGAAATACACGTGAAAAATTTCTGTCTAACCCTCCTTCAGGTCCCTTTCTGAAGTTTTCAACAGCAATCTCAGATGATGATTCATGCATCATCTTGTGTATCGGCATCGTACGAAGGTCTTCGTCGGAATACCCCAGCAGTGATTTTAATTTAGTATTTGCAAACTCAATATATCCCTTCATATTCACGGTTGCTACCAGGTCATGTGTCTGTTCTACCAGTGCGCGAAAGCGTTTTTCACTTTTCTCCAATAAAGATTTCTTTTTTATAATCGTTCTGACCGCAAAAAGAATAAAAACACCCAGCAAACCCATGAGAGTCAGGATAATCAGGGATATTTTAGAACCCAGACTAACCGCCTTATCAAAGTGCTCCTGAATAGCATGAACCCTGCCTCCATCCCGCTCATCCACGTATTGTGATAACCGATTATTCGCTTCATGAAATTGTTCGTATACCGGCTCAAGCTCCGCAATATCTTTAAGTCTCGCTTCTCTTAATGCTCCGGTGTTCATCAAAGCAGAAATCGTTTTTCTACGCGTCGTCATCAAATGCTCGAGCCTGAAAACCTGATTAAACATTTCTCGCTCTGTCTTGTCAGAAATAAATGGATGATACCCCTGAAGAGCATTGGTTATATCCTGCTCTACCTGAGTGATTCTGGCAGAAGCATTGCCCCGCCTGTCTTCTTCTGAACAATAAAGAGCAGTTAGAAAATTGACCCGCACAAAATCACTGTTTCTGACCAGGTCAGTCAGAATAAGCTGCCGTTGCATCGAAGAATGCCCTAACTCAAACAGCAGCCTGGATGACTGCTGGGTTTGCTGATGCTCGTAAAAACGGACAAAAATAAGTCCGATAAATAAGAATAAATAGGTGATTAGTAAGGCTCTCGTCAAAGAGACA
>JBIQMB010000314.1:0-4992 GCA_044463745.1 Chitinophagaceae bacterium
GTATTTCAAGGACGTATCCTTTGCACCATTCCCGTCATTTTGCGAGTACAGCGAAGACATCCAGCACTTTCCTGCACATTATTTCAGTCATTTATTTTTATTAGACCCATGCGGATAATAAGCGGAAAATTGGGAGGACGAAAAATTAAACCGCCGGTTAAAATGCCTTATACCCGGCCCACTACTGACATAGCCAAGGAAGGACTCTTTAATATCTTACAAAGTAATTTTGAAATTGAGGGAAAGAAAACCCTTGATTTGTTTGGGGGCACAGGCAGCATCAGCTATGAACTGGCTTCGCGCGGAGCCGGAGAATTAACCATCGTAGAAAAGGATGCACAGATGTATAACTTTATCAGGAAGAACATCGAGGCACTCGATATCCAAAATGCTCAAGTTGTGCGCGGAGACGTTTTTCAATTCATCAGTCAGTGCAAGGAAAAGTTCGATTTCATTTTTGCCGGCCCACCTTATGCATTAACCAGGCTTGATGATTTACCTCATGAGGTTTATACCAATCAATTGCTTAACAAAGGAGGCTGGTTCGTATTGGAACACACTCCCGACCATCGTTTCGATTCCGAACCCTGGTTCAAGACCTCCAGAAACTATGGTACTACGGTGTTCTCTATTTTTGTAAATAGTTAGAATTTGCTGTACGATGCGAACTACCCGGATTACATGTTCAGTCGTAAAAAAAAAACAACCAAAAGGCACATGTTAAAAAAAGATTTGCGAAAAGAGATATTTGAAAAACGGCAACATCTTACAGATCATCAGATCGATAAATTCAACGACCTGATTCTTGTTCATTTCCAACAAATACCATTAGACCATATCGGTCTTATTCACAGTTATATTTCTTCCGATTTATTAAAAGAACCCGACACTTCATTAATTCTTCGGTATCTCCGCTTTCGATTTCCGCATGTAAACATAGCCTCGCCTAAAATAGAACCCGGGAGCGTAAGCATGATCAATTATTTAATTCATAACCACTCTGAATTTAAAAAAAATAAACATGGGATAGATGAACCTATCGGAGGTGAAACGGTTGAACCGGAAGATATCGATTTGATTCTGGTGCCCCTCGTTGGGTTTGATGAACGCGGATATCGAGCCGGCTATGGGAAAGGTTATTACGATCGATTTATAGCCCGTTGCCGCCCTGATATCATCAAGATAGGATTAAGTTTTTTTGAGCCAATCGACGAGATTGGTGATATCAATTCGTATGATATACCTTTGGATTATTGCTGCACTCCTTTCAAACTTTACGATTGGAAAAGGTAAGGCAATAAATTATCACTGACAAGGAAACCTCCCTGCTATGGCCTTTTTACGAATCATTTTATTCCCGTTTTCATTGCTGTATGGTCTAATTGTACGACTGCGAAATTTATTGTACGACAAACACCTTCTCCATTCGGTAGAATTCGACCTGCCGATAATATGTGTGGGAAACCTTTCGGTGGGAGGAACCGGTAAAACGCCCATGGTTGAGTACCTGATTAATCTGACAGGCAAGGATGGAAAAACGGCTGTTTTGAGTCGAGGCTATAAAAGAAAAACAAAGGGCTTTAGAATAGCGGATCCGCGTTCAAATGCTCTGCAAATCGGTGATGAGCCTATGCAGATGCATACGAAGTACCCGGAGGTAACAATAGCGGTGGCTGAACAAAGAGTTCCGGCTATTCCACAAATTCTGCATGAAAGACCGCAAACCCAAATCGTTATTCTTGACGACGCTTTTCAGCACCGGCCTCTCCGGGCAGGAATGAACATTTTATTAACTACCTACTCCAAACCTTTTACAAGCGATTATTTTCTGCCCACCGGAACCCTGCGCGATAGCCGAACCAGCGCTAAGCGTGCCGACGTGATCGTGGTTACCAAATGCCCGCCAAATATGACGGAAGAAGAAAAAAATGCTTTGATCCGTAATATTAATCCAGCCATTAATCAATCCATATTTTTTTCTTCGCTATGCTACGGCAATTTTTATCCCCTTTCAAAAAACAACATTCCTTCACCGGGTGATGACACCACTACCCTGCTGGTATGTGGCATTGCCAACCCCAGGCCCATCCTTTCTGAATTAAAAAAAATATCAGGTAAAGCAGAATACCTCCTCTTTAAAGATCACCACGATTTTAGCAAAATGGATTTAGATAAAATCCGAAGAAAATTTGAGTCGTCTAAAGGACCAAAAAAAGTAATTGTCATGACTGAAAAGGATGCTGCCCGTTTATCGCATTTCAAGACTGAATTAACCGGACTTCCCATCCTGATATGGCCGGTGACCCAGCAATTTTTATTTGATGAAGGTCCGGCTTTTGATAAAATGATCCATGATTTTATTCACTCTTTCTCTGCCGAAGAATAAAATTTGTCGTGAAAGTTATTGCGGATAATTTTTTCTTTACAAAACTTAAACACTATTTTTGCCCGACTAAATCAATTCAGAAAGATGCATAATACAAGCGACGAAAAAATTGCAATCAGAGGTATCATCCTGGTTACTGCCTGTGAGATAATTGTATTCTTATTTTTTGCCCTTATCAACGGTTGGTTCTGATTTTAATCAAACCCTTAAGGCAAATAAGCGGCCTGAATCTTTGTGCAGATTCAGGGTTTTCATATTATAAGTCTATCAGCGAATCTTTTCGATTAGATAATTTCTATCCCCGTAATAACCTCTCATCGAATCTTTAATTCTTGTAGAATCACGAAGTGGTAAATTTGGAAAGGGCTCAGCCACTTTATAATTGACAGAATCTGTGGTGTACAAAATCACATTTCTTCCGCTCAGTTTCATATCTCTTAATCGCGCCTCACCCGCAGACTGGGTTTTATATATTCCCACCACTATTTGAAATCCTACTGTATCGGAGGTTTCGGGCTTCATAGATAATGGGGCAGTAGTAGAACTGTCCGTTACATTTGCTGGTACAGAATCCTGTAGTGGAACTGTCTGATCTGAATCATTAACAGGTGTTATTTCTGTATGGGTGAACGTTTCCTCATCCTGTGGTGCATTAATAACATAATTCCAGACTGCCCAAATTATCAAACCCAGAATAATTAAGATAAAGAAAAAAAGCGCTCCTTTCGCTTTGTTTTTTCGGGCTGGCGGAAAATCGGAAAAAGAAGCCGTTTCCTTTGGCTCCACTTCCTCCACCTCCATGCTCACTTTCTTAGGAGCAGCCTGATCCATTACATATTCCCCACCTTTAAAAACCAGCTCTCCGGTATTCGTTTTTTCAAGTGTCCCTATGTTTGGTAATATCATAGGCTTACCGATATTGATGAACTGGCGCCCCAGTGTTAAGTACGAATCCAGATCGGCCGAAGCCAGAGGAGTAATTTTACCGGTCGTTTCAGAAATGAACTTTACGAGCTCAGGGTCTTCTCCAATTCTTGGATTGTAAACAAAACTGATGGCATCAGAAGGAATAACAACCGGCTTATTAATGTCGGCTGGTTCAGATATTGCGCCTTCCAGTTTAAAAACGCCTATCCCTTGCAGAGGTAGTTCCTTGTGTTTGAGTAAGTAAAAGATTAAAGCCTGGTCTATTTTCAAAATTCTGGATTTTTTAAGATGTACAAACCTAAAAAAAAGTTTTCAGTTCAATGGCTGCAATAACGTTATATTATTTTAATAATCAAAACGAAACCGGCCGGTCAGTCATTTTAGCCTGAATCTTCACCAGGTTTCTAAAGCTTTTTATAACAGGATGCATGCCGAATTTGTATCTTCGCCCTATGTTGACACAAGAAGAACAGAAATTCATTCAGTATTGGGAAACCAACCGCGATAAAGAAAACACTTTCAAAAGAAAAATGATACTGGGCGCACAATGGGGGTTATTATTTGCATTACCGATCCTTATTGTCACGTTATTTAACGGATGGTACAAGGGAATGGCTCCGGTTACTACCGGGCAAATGATACTCATCATTATATGTGTGTTTGGCATTGCCATATTTTATGCATACTTCAGGCAACAGGGCAAATGGGAAAGAAATGAACAACTTTACAAAGAGTTAAAAATCAAACTTAAGAAAGAAAGGACCGAGTAAAATCAAACAATTGATTTTTATTTGCAGAGATTAATGATTTCCCAACTCGAAAACTATGAGAAATTTTCTTTTTCTTTTAACCCTCGCCAGTCTTACATTTTTAAGCTGTAAAAAGAAGTCAGGATGCGATTTTTCGGAATCCAGAATAGTGACTCCTACAAACGAGATGAATTCGCTGCAAGACTCATTGACCAAGTACGGCATAAATAATACGTCGCAACATCCGTCTGGTTTCAATTATCGCATCATCGAGCAGGGAACAGGAAATACCGCCACAAGCCTATGCAGCACAATTTCAGCCAAATACAAAGGAAGCTTTTTTAATGGGAAAGTTTTTGATCAGTCTATGACCTCTCCTATTTCTTTTGCTCTTGGCCAAATGATTACAGGCTGGCAAAAAGCCATCCCTTTAATACACGAAGGAGGAAAAATGGAACTATACCTGCCACCTTCCATGGCTTACGGCTCTGATCCTATTTACAGCGGAGGACAACTCGTCATTCCGGCTAATTCATTTCTTGTGTTTGAGGTCGAACTTACTAAGGTTCAGTAGAAGCGTACATCCGGTAAGCAGAATGCAAATCTGATAATTTCAGTATAGCCATTTAGTGTTATGCTGATGTCTTTTCTTTATAACTTTGGAAAATGATACACGAAGCAATTTCTGTTTTTGATATGTTCAAAATAGGGGTAGGCCCCAGTAGTAGTCATACCTTAGGTCCATGGAGGGCAGCCCAACGGTTTCTTAAGGCATTGGAATCCCAAAAAGTATTTGACGATGTACAATCTGTAAAAGTGAAACTTTACGGCTCTCTTGCCAAAACCGGTAAAGGTCATGGAACAGATATAGCTGTACAACTGGGTTTGGCCGGAGATGACCCTGTCACTTTTGACGTGGACCTGATTGAT
>JBIQMB010000315.1:0-4989 GCA_044463745.1 Chitinophagaceae bacterium
CAAAGTTTATACAAATTATCTGATATATCCAAATTTGCAGCATAAAATAATTGCATAGAGATGTGGTCTGATGCAGTTCATTAGTAATTTCAGGATTTATCATCCATACCACCAATACCTGTGGTTTACTTCAGCCCAGATATCAGAAGGAAACTTCCCTTCCAATAAATGAATAAACATACTCTGGCGTATTGTTTAAAATCGCCTCAGCTTTCTGTTTTAAAATTTCGTCATAATGTTTTAATATGGCTATAGTATGTTCGTTAAAATCTATTTTATAATGATTTAATCTGACGGTTATTGCAATTTGGCCAGGTGCTCTTTTATTCGCCCAAAAGCTTTTTCAATATTGGTCAGGCTGTTGGCAAACGAAAACCGAATATTGTCAGGAGCGCCAAATGCTGGGCCGGATACGGAAGAAACGTGTGCATTATTAAGCAGATACATACAAAGGTCGTTGGCATCGTGGATAACCGTTTCTCCATTGCGTTTTCCGAAATAATAATTCACCTCCGGAAAAACATAGAAGGCACCGTCAGGCTCTGTGCAATGAAGCCCCGGAATGTCGGCCATCAATTCCATAACCCGCTTTTTTCTCTTTTCAAACTGCCTTACCATTTCATAAGTAGGCTCCAATGACTCCGTCAATGCAGCGATTGTAGCTCTTTGCGCAATAGAATTGGTGCCGCTGGTAAACTGCCCCTGAATCTTTTCCGTTGCCTTAGCCAGCTCTACATTAGCGGCTATATAACCGATTCTCCAACCGGTCATGGCAAACCCTTTGCTTAAACCATTGATGACAATAACCCTGTCCTTAATCGAATCGAACTGCGCAATAGAATGATGTCCCTCGCCGGTGTAATTGATGTACTCATATATTTCATCACTGATGATATAAATCTCAGGATGCTTTTCGAATACCCTGGCTAAACCTTCCAATTCGCTTTTGGAATAAACAGCTCCCGAGGGGTTACACGGCGAAGAGAAAATAAACAACCGCGTGCGTGGTGTTATGGCGCGCTCCAGGTCATCCGGCGTTATTTTGAAATGTTGCTTAGCATCTGTATATATGAACACTACATCTCCTCCCGTAAACTTCGCAATGTCGGAATAAGATACCCAGTAAGGTGTGGGAATGATTATTTCTTTGCCCGGTTCCAGAATCGCTAACATGGTATTGGCGATAGATTGCTTGGCACCGGTGCTGATGACGATCTGTTCCGGTGTATAGGATAAACCGTTGTCTCTTTTCAGTTTCTCCACTACCGCTTTTCGCGTGTCAGGAAATCCCGGTACGGGTGTATAGTGACTATAATTTTCATCTATCGCTTTCTTTGCCGCTTCCTTAATATGCTCAGGGGTATTAAAATCCGGTTCGCCCAGGCTCAGGTTAATGACGTCGATTCCCCTGGCTTGTAATTCGCGGGCAAGACGAGCCATCTTAAGTGTTTCAGGTTCACTAAATCGGGTAAGCAATGATGAAAGTTCCATTTAATGATATTTTTTTGCAAATGTAACGGATTGTAACTTTTGCTTTCGGAAGATTTTTTGTGCATGTCCTAAACCAAATTTGCATCAACTGAGGATGCATCCGGACAAAAAAAATGGACCCTGATACCAGAGCCCATTTATCTATAAGGTCAAAATTATTTATTTAACAGCCTTGGCTGATCCTGTAGGTCGGCGAACCGGTGCAGCTTTTCTTTTGATAGATCCCAGCGGCATGTGTTTAGAAAACTCCATCAGAATTGGAGTAGCCACAAAGATAGAAGAATAAGTACCTGCAATGATACCGATCAGCATGGCAAAGGCGAATCCTCTGGTCACTTCCCCACCAAAAATAAACAGGGATAGAATAACCAGGAAGGTAGTAACCGACGTCATGATGGTACGGCTCAGGGTTTCGTTTATCGACAGGTTGATGATAGAGGTTTTGCTCTGGTTAGCCATCGTCGGGTCGTTACTATTTTCCCTTATTCGGTCAAAGATAATAACCGTATCATTCATCGAATAACCCACCACCGTGAGCACGGCCGCGATAAAATGCTGGTCGATCTCAAGTGGGAAAGGCACGATATTTTTGAAAAAAGAGAACACAATCAGGGTGATGAACACATCATGCACCAATGATAAAATGGTACCCAGTGAGTAACGCCAATCACGGAACCGCAAGAGTATATAAGTTACAATGGCGATCATGGCAAAAATAACCGCCTTGATGGCTCCTCGTTCCAGATCTTTTGAAATGACCGGCTGTACCACTTGGCTGCTCTGCACATTTTCTTTAGCAAACTGCTCAAGGCTAGTACCCGGAGCCAGATACTTTTTAAGTCCGTCATATAGCCTTGATTCCACTTCCTGATCAGCATTGGGTACGCCAATCATAAAAGCAGTAGTTATATCCAAATGACGGTTATCTCCTACGGTTTTGATAACCGGATTATCTCCATCCAATACGTTTTTCAAATCATCCCTGAGCGCTTCAGGATTTACTTTTTCAGGAAACTGAATCGTATAGCTGCGGCCTCCTTTAAATTCAACCCCTTTATTAAATCCGTTGAAGAAGGAAGCAATACCGCCAATGGTTACAATAATAGAGACAATGTAGGCTACCTTCCGAAGCTCAATGAATTTAAACTGCGGATGCCTGAAAATGAATTCGCTGAGCTTGGTAAAATATTTGAAATGACGCTCACGATTCATATATACATCCGTAATCAACCTCGACATCAGGATACCACAAAACAGCGACAGGGAAATACCCAACATCTGCGTGGTAGCAAATCCGAGGATAGGCCCCAAACCGAAGTAGAATAGAATCAAAGCTGTGAGGAAAACGGTTACGTGCGCATCAATAACCGGAGCATACGATCTTACATAACCATCGTGGATGGATTGCTGATACGATTTACCTCTTTTCAGTTCTTCCTTAATTCTTTCAAAAATAATTACGTTCGTATCTACAGCCATACCCACCGTCAATACCAATGCCGCTATACTTGCTGCTGTTAACGAAGCGCCCAAAGCACTTAATATCCCGACGGTAAAGAGCAGGTTAAAAATCAATGCGATGTTAGCAACCATACCTCCATTATTATAATAGAGGAGCATCAATATAAAGATAACGGCAAAGGCTATAATAAATGCCATGGCACCACCTTTTACCGCTTTCATACCCAGGGTAGGCCCTACAATTTGTTCCTGCACAATCTTGGCCGGGGCATCAATCTTACCTATTTTCAATACACTGGCAAGGTCCTGTGCTTCCTGAACCGTAAAGCTTCCTGATATTTCTGAACTACCGCCCTCAATGGCTGAGTTTACGTTCGGTGCGCTGTAAACAATATCATCCAGCACAATAGCGATGGGTCGTCCGATATTATCACCGGTCATTTTGGCCCACTGTCTGGCTCCGGTCGGCGTCATTTCCATCTTAATAGCCGGGCGGCCATTGATGTCAAAATCCTGCTTGCTGTCTTCTACAGCATCCCCTTCTATCTTGGCTTTATCCGAGCCGGGGATGGTTTTTATGGCGTACAGGTCAACAAAGCGTTGTCCTGTTTTTTCTATCGTTTGTTCAGTTCCATAAAGGAATTTGATGTTTCCGGGAAAATTGCTTTTCACCACATCCATCTTCAGGTATTTATTGGCCTGAGCGGTATCTTTAATTTCAACCGTCCCGATGCTGGGCGAATAATACACCTGACCGTTGGCCTGCTGCTGCGGAGGATAAAAATGGATGACGTTCTGAAGCGGGTGTTCGTTTTGCAATAGACGAGCTGAATCCTGCTCCAGTTTGGTAGAATCAGCATCCGTTTGATGGTCTTCCGTTACGCCGCTTAGGTAATCTGCCAGCGCACGATCAGCGTCTTCGATATTTCTACCAATTTCACCGATGTTATACACTTCCCAAAACTGCAGATAGGCTGATGCCTGCAAGAGGCTTCTTACCCTCTCCGGATCCTGTACGCCCGGCAATTCTACGTTGATAATTCCTTTGGCAATATCCAGGTTCACCGGTACGCTTGATACCCCAAACTGGTCAACACGCTTTTGGATAACCTTGTATGTCTGATTAATTGCATCCTTAGAAATGGTCTCCAGTTCATTCAAAACTTTTTGATCACTATCTGTGATCTTAATGGTTTTACCCACACCACCAAAAACAGATGCCAGCGGAGTAGAAGGGTTCTGTTGCTTCCAGGCCTGACCAAACAAAGTGATATAATCCAGATCACTTTTAATTTTTTCAGCAGTAGCGGTATTGATCGCTTTAATCAATGCCGGATCCTTCGGATTATTGCTCAGCGATTTGAGTAAGCCTTCAAGGCTCACATTCATAGTCACGCTCATACCACCCTGCAAATCCAATCCCAGTTGCAACTGGCTTTGTTTCGACTTTTGATAAGTAATCCCTAAGATGGGATAAATCTTCTGACTTCTGGTACTGTCAACATAGTGACGAAACAGCTTTAATTCTTCAGCTTCTTTTTCATCGGCAGTAGCATTGGGGTTCGTTAATGCAACCACTCTTCTTGCTTTCTCATGCAATTTTTTCTCGTGGCTGTTAACTACCCAGGTAAAGGACAGTTGGTAAAGTGAGATGAGGGTAAGGATAATGGTAAAAACCCACACCAGGCCTTTCAATTTCATATCTAATTTTTTTGAAGTGTGCAAAGATAGGGGATTGGTATCAAAATCATTTGCTGGAAAAGGAGACTTTAATATTAAATTTATGTGTAAAAAGTCAATTCGGGATGAATGAAAATGATCCCCTGATCCGGTTCCGTGTAAATCCCCTGAAATACCTGTTCCAATTGACTATAAAAATGATTTAAAATCAGGTGATTATATGCAGATTTGCCATCTCAAACAAATATTCTTTTCACTAACACGATGATGAAAAGAAAGCAGTTTCTCAGGCGCATTACCATTTTGCATGTCTTAAGATTAATAAAAAGTTTGAAAGAAAAACAGAATGATCATGAT
>JBIQMB010000316.1:0-4980 GCA_044463745.1 Chitinophagaceae bacterium
TTATACTGGAGATGCCCTTAAAATTAGTTAACCTTCTTAGAAATCATTACACTAGAAATAAACCAGAACCAATGCCGTTAGGGTTTAATGACCCCTCGGATTATCAGCAACAGGAGACCTGTTTACCCCAGAAAAAACTTCGGGGTTTCAATACATTACACCAACGCCAAATCTATAACCTGCTGCATGGTTTTCACATAAAAAATTTCAAGCCCTTCAATAAATTCAGGATTAATTTCTTTCACATCTTTCTCATTCTGATCGCACATTATCACCTCCTTCATCCCCGCTCTTTTAGCTGCCAGAATCTTCTCTTTAATCCCGCCAACAGGAAGCACCTGACCGCGGAGGGTTATTTCACCGGTCATTGCAAGAAATGGTTTCACCTTGCGCTTGGTGAGCGCAGATGCCAGAGCCGTCATCATGGTAATTCCGGCACTCGGCCCATCCTTGGGGATAGCGCCTTCAGGCACATGAATATGTATATTCACTTTGGAAAATATTTCCGGATCGATCCCGAATTTCTTGGCATTCACCTGCAGGTAAGTCAATGCTGTCGCAGCACTTTCTTTCATCACATTACCCAGGTTTCCCGTCAGCTTCAGCTCTCCTTTTCCATTGCTGCTTACCGTGCTTTCTATAAATAAAATATCGCCACCTACATAAGTGTAGGCCAGGCCAACTGCCACTCCCGGAATATTGGCCGTCTTATAAATCTCATTGCTATACTTAGGCCTTCCCAGGTATTTTTCGATATCGGCTCCCGAAAGTTTGCTTTTGACCTTTCCCTTCTCAATAAACTCTTTAGCCAGTTTCCGCATCACACTTGCCAGCATCCGATCCAGCTCCCGCACACCACTTTCGCGCGTGTAATCCTGAATGATTTTTTCGATGACCTTATCAGGAATTTTGAACGATGTCTTTTCTAAACCGTGTGCTTCTTTTTGTTTGGGAACCAAATGCCGTTTTGCAATTTCTACCTTTTCCTCGGTTGCATACCCGTTCAGATTGATAATTTCCAACCTGTCGCGCAGGGCCGGCTGAATACTTTGTAGAGAGTTAGCCGTAGCGATGAACAATACCTTACTTAAATCATATTCCGTTTCCAGATAATTATCGTAGAAATTATTGTTTTGTTCCGGATCAAGAACCTCTAATAATGCAGAAGAGGGATCGCCCCTGAAGTCTGTTCCAACCTTATCTATCTCATCAAGTATCATAACCGGGTTGGATGAATTGGCCTTGCGAATGGATTGTATAATCCGTCCCGGCATCGCACCGATGTAGGTTTTACGATGTCCTCGGATTTCGCTTTCATCGTGCAACCCACCAAGACTAACCCGCACATATTTTCTGTTGATAGCATGGGCAATGCTTTTACCAAGAGATGTTTTCCCGATACCGGGAGGGCCCACAAAACAAAGGATCGGGCTTTTCATGTCACCCTTAAGTTTCAAAACCGCCATGTACTCAAGCAATCGTTCCTTGATTTTATCCATTCCGTAATGGTCTTTATCAAGCACTTGCTTTGCTTTTTTCAAGTCATATTTATCCTGTGTCACCTCATCCCACGGAAGATCAAGCATCAGATCAAGGTGGTTGTACACCAGCGAATAATCAGGCGTGGATGGATGCATACGCTCCAACTTTTCAATCCCTTTTTCAAACAATTCCTTCGCTGCCTGAGGCCATTTCTTACCCTCTGCTTTCTTTTGCATTTCCTTGACCTCTTCTACATTCTCACCACCCAGTTCTTCCTTAATGGCTTTCAACTGCTGTTGAAGAAAGTAATCCTTCTGTTGCTTATCCAGTTCGGCTCGTGTCTTTGACGTCACCTTATTTTTAAGCTCGGCGTATTGCAATTCTGTTTGCAGAAAACCCAACAGTGTCTCCGCTCTTTCTTTCAGATTACTAATCTCTAAAAGCTTCTGCTTGTCTGCCACGGTTCCGTTCAAATTGCTTCCGACAAAATGGATCAGGAACGATGGATTCTCAATATTTCTCAAAAGGATGGCCGCTTCAGCAGGCAGATTGGGCGAAAGTTGGATGATCTGTTTGGAGAGTTCGCGAATGGATGATACCATCGCTTCGAAATCCTGATCACCTGCCACAGCCTCATCGGGCTCGGCCTTAATTTCAGCTTTGAAATAGGGCTCTTCCTCCGTTATTTTAACAATCGAAAATCGTTGCTTACCTTGGATGATAACGGTAATACCGCCATCCGGCATTTTTATCTGCTTTATTATACGTGCCACCGTACCCACCCTTTCCAAATCTCCGGCTACGGGTTCTTCTATGCTGCTGTCTTTTTGCGACACAACACCCACCAACTTATCGGCTTTGTAGGCATCATTTACGGCTTTTGAACTTTTTTCGCGCCCTACTGTAATGGGCAAAACCACACCCGGAAAAAGTACGGTATTCCTTAGCGGTAGCAATGGCAAATTGGGAGGCAGAACCTCATCTGTCAAATCATCTTCACTGTCCTGAAGCGGAATAATTGGCATAAATTCCATCTCATCATCCGGACCAAAACTAAAATTATCTATATTCATTTATTCTTACCTCTCTTTTTAATATTTCCTTTTCATACGGTTTTAACAGAAAGCAATATATGCCAATTTTAATGCCACACAGGTTTTTATTGCCACTTTTGTCTATTATGCCATATTTACTGTAAGGTTGTCAGTTATTAATCAGGCCAACCTAAAAGGAACGCTTATTTTTATGGCTATATTTCTTCCCATGTCATAAATGCCTTTGTGTTTCCGCGGATCATTGGGAAAACTCTCAAAATATTTTAAGCGGCTCAGATGCGACTGGTAAGCCGTATTCATTATATTTCTGGCCATTAACGTAACGGCTAACACGGTATTTCCTTTTTTATTTAGAATATCAGCACCGGCACCAATATTGACGAGAGCATAGCCCGGGGTAGGCGTTTCTGTATTGTTCAGGCTATACACCCGGTTTTGATCGGCATACCACTCCACCTGAACCTTTGCATAAAAATGCTTTATAGTTTTCCAATTATTAAACTGAGCCCTGAGTTCGGATCTTCCCTGAACGGGGGGGATGAATGGAAGATATTTTTCTTCGTTAGAAATCGCCTGACCCTTAAATCCAGCATTTTTAGCCAGAACAAAAGAGAGACTGTTTTCAAAATGTAGCCAATCCAGCGGATGCGGATGGATATCGACAAAGATTTCGCCTCCGTATAAATTAGCCCTTGAGGCTGTGTAGCTAAATGTTTCGAATCCCGGTACAATAACCGAATCAGCACCACTTTCCGTTTCTAATTTCTGATTAAAAATAAAATTGCGTATGACATTATTAAACGCACTCGCTTTAAAGGAAACATGCTCTGCATCATAAGCCACTTCTACATCCTGCTGCATGCTAAACTCCGGCTTTAAATCCCGGTTGCCTAACTGATAAATGCGCGTTCCGGAATGTATCCCATTCGAAGAAATTTCTGAAATATTGGGTGTACGATAGCCACGGACAACGTTGACTTTTAAATTCCATTTGGGACTGAACAGGTAAGTGAAACCAACGCTACCACTTAACCCTCCATAGGTATGCCTGTAATGAGAAAACAGTTTATCGGCACCTGTGGTATCTGCTCCATACACAGGTATGCTCTTTTCACCCGACTCAATTACGTAAAGTTCTTTGTTTTGAAAATGCCTCAGATCGTACCTGATTCCTCCGGCCCATTCCACTTTTTTTGTGCTGCGTTTCACATACAAAAAAGGACCTGCATCAAACTGTTGATAATCTGGTATCAGAAACTCGTATCCTTTGCCCGAATTGTTCCACTGATACATTCCATTAACACCGGGCGTAATACTCCACTTTCCAAATTGTGGGATAAAGTACTTAAAATCGTAGGTTAACGAATTCAGGTTGAGAAAAAGAGCTGCCTCTGCTGACCCCGGTTCTTCAAATTCGCGGCGTACATTATTTTGATAAGCCACCAACGTTCCCAGCCTTCCTTTGCCCAAAGAAAAATTAGAGGCATTATAAATCCGGAAATGCTGAATCCGCTGATAAACATCTGATATCCGGTACGATTTCAGCTCCCGGTCAGAAACCAACACCCATTCTCCATCCGCATCTTCTTTCACAAAACGACGGCTTGCCGAATCCCTGAATCCATCCGGAATTTCCTGTTTATTATCGTAATAAGAAATGCCTGTCCGACTGTTTCCCCACCTTCGGCTAAGGCCGGTTTGAAAAAACAAAGACGATTCATTAAATCCCGTATTATAAACCCTTCCATCTATCTTATTCTGATAGTCTGCAGCAATTTTTCGGGTGGCTGTCAATTGCCAGTTTATATCCTTGATATGACTGTTTAGCCCCAAGGTACCCTCCAGGAGGTTATTATTTGTTTGGTAAGATAGTCCGGCATTACCGGTTTTATTGCCCGATGGATGCATGCGGGATGGAATGAAATTAACCACGCCGCCGATGGCATCTGAACCGTATAATAAACTTGCCGGCCCCTTAATCACCTCTACCCTTTCCACCGTATTTTCATCTATTTCTACCCCATGCTCATCACCCCATTGCTGACCTTCCTGTCTTACTCCGTCAAAGAGGGTAAGCACGCGTGTAAAACCGAGTCCTCGTATAAATGGTTTGGACACATTGGGCCCGGTAGAAACAGCATTAACCCCCGGCAAGGATGAAATGGCATTGATCACATTTGAAGATAAAGACTGCTTAAAAAATTCGCGCGAAACGGTGGTCATTGGCACCGGGCTCCGTTTGATCGAAGTAGCCTGAAGCGCGCTGGTTACTACTATCTCCTTTTGTTCGGTAACTGCCGTCTCAAGCGTAAAATCCAAACGGATATTCTTATCAAAACGAACGCTTTGTAAGAGGGAATGATATCCGATGTGTCCGGCACTTACCAGGTAACTGCCCTGCGGTATATTTTCAATAAGATATCGCCCAAGACTATCAGCAATC
>JBIQMB010000317.1:0-4978 GCA_044463745.1 Chitinophagaceae bacterium
TAAGAAATCTTTCGACCAGGACATTGGTAGCTGGGATGTAAGCGAGGTTACAAATATGGCCATGATGTTTAGGAATGCTTCGAATTTTAATCAAGATATTAGCAAATGGGATGTTAGCAATGTTACGAACATGAATGATATGTTTAATGGAACAACTCGTTTTAATCAGGATTTAAGCAAATGGTGTGTGAAAAAAATACAAAGCGAACCAGAAGACTTCTCTGTTGGAAGTGGATTTCATTCAAATAACAAACCTAAATGGGGGACCTGTGGAGAAGGATCTTCCAATACTACCTCCAATCCCTATTTAAATCCTGATTTGGAGTACGGAAGTGTTACGGATATAGATGGAAACGAATATCCTACAATAAAAATTGGGAATCAGGTTTGGATGGCAGAAAATCTACGAACAACTAGATTTAATAACGGCGCAAAAATACAACATGAGTCCGACAATCTGGAATGGAGCAAAAAGAATACTAATTCTGTATTAGGAGCCGCCTGGTGTTATCCTGATAATGATGAAACTACCAACCGTATTTATGGGAAACTTTACAATGCCCCGGTTGTTAACTATGGTAATGCTTGCCCTATTGGATGGCATGTAGCAACTTCTTCAGAGTGGGGAATTTTGCAAAATTCCTTTCCGACTAATACTCGGGGACCCAAAATGGCAAGTGGCGGATCATCTTTGTGGGATTTAATTACAGTAGTTACAAGTAATGAGAGTGGAATGACCATTTTACCAACTGGGTTTAGGGATAAAGATGGAATATTTCGTAATAGGCGTCTCGGAGGGTTTTGGTGGACAAATAATTATATATATGAACAGTTAATTGCAAATGGGTTGGGAACTCTTGCCTTTTCTAGTGGCACCCCATCTTCAAGTAATAACGGGCTTTCAATTCGGTGTATTAAGGATTAACTTGGGAAAATTGATGCTGTAGTATGGTATCGTCATTTAAAACTAACCCGTAATTTTATCCACTCCCCAGCATCACCTGTTTTACCTGGCTCAAATAAAAATTGCCGATCGGCAGTTTGATTGTTTGTATCGCTCCGTTTTCTTTAACCGAAACCTGTACAACTTTTTTGGTTGTATTCATCATTTGTATGTTTTTTCGGTTAACAATATATCTGTTATGAATTCTCAAGAAGTGATTGGATAGGTCGGCCTGGATATCTTTTAAAGTCTGACTGACCGTAACCGCCGGAAAATTATTTCGGTAGATGGTACAACAATTGTTTTTTGATTCGATGTATTGAATATCATCCAGTGCAATAAAAAAGTGTCCCTCTGAATTTTTTATCCGAAGATATTTATCTTGCTTTTTGATATGGCTTTGAACCTTGAATAAAGCAGTCTCCAATTCGTCTGGGTCGATAGGCTTGTCTAAAAAGTAAAGGGCATCGCGGTTGACGGCCTCTTTTCCATATTTCAGATAATCGGTCGTGATAATAAAATGGGGTGGCTTGCCCGACCGTTGACTGATTTCTTCCAATACATGAAAACCGTTTTCCTTCCCTAATTCTACATCCAGAAAGATCAAATGAGGTGATTTGTTTAGAGCCAGTGCAATTCCATCTTTTGCATTCGATGCCTGACCCAATTCTTGCAGGTATTCATGTTTTTTCAATTCACTATTCAGGTTCTCAATCGCACCCGGATTATCCTCAATAATAATGTAGGTTATTTTCATATTCTCTGCTATTCATAATTGTAGGCGATCGGAATTTTTACCGATACACAGGTACCTGGTTGGTTATCCTTAATTGTTATTTCCGCCTTCTGTTTATTTTTAGTATTGAGCGTTTCAAACATTTTTTGGTAAGTAGATATTCCTATCCCATTTCTACTCAAGGCATCTGATGAAAAACCGCATCCATTGTCCGAAACGGTCACATAAAGATTGCCCGCTTCGGTATGTATATCCAATTGTATCATTACAAGTCTATCGGTCTCTTTGAGCCCGTGCTTTACAGCATTTTCAACCAGATTTTTAAGCAGCAACCTTGGCAATACGGCATTGCCGTTTTGGTGAACAGTATCGTTGATCCGATAGTCAAAATTTTTCATCATCACATTTTTCTGAAGGTCAAGATAATTCCTTGCCTGTTCGACTTGTAAAGACACATTTTCCGTTAAAGAAAGATTGTTAAGACTCGCTTTTGTGATGTTTAAAAGTTTAATCATTTTTTTATAGGACTCGGGCGCCTTTTGCTGAATTTCAGGAGATATACCGGCTAACAGATTCTTGATTTCGTGCGGATCTAATTGCTGATTAAGCTGGTTTATTTCTAATTGGGAAATACTCTGTTGCAAACTCATCAAAGTGTTTTGCGACTCCAGCTCTTTTCTCTTTTGAGTGCTTCTATACCATACAAAACCGGAGCTTAGCAAGAACAGGAAAACACCACCTCCGCTTAATAAAAAATTTCGGTGTTCCTTCTGCTTTTTTATTTCTAATTGCTGTTGGGTTATTCGGATTTCTTTTTGGCTCGAATTATATTTGGCCTCAAGTTCTGACAGATTTTTATCAACGCTCTGGTTTATGAGTGAATCATTTATTTCCTGAAAATAGTTAAAGTCGGTTGCCAGGGTGGGAGCTTTTACTTTGAGAAAACTGTAGATGTAATCGCGATAGAGTTGTTTCTCCATCAACAGGTAATCAATTTCGTTTTTATGAAACAGTGTTTTAGCCTCGTTCAATACTGTATAGGCTTTTTCAAAATCTCCTTTGTCGCGGTATATCTGGCCTTTAAGGATTAAGTCGAGCGTGTAGCCGTATTCGTCATTCAACTTTTTATCCAGTTCCAGGGCGCTATTGATATGGATCAAAGCTGAGTCTGACATTTTTAGGTACTTGAAGGTGTTTGCTTTGCGTAGATGGTAGAAAATTTTAGAATTATCTGAATCACAAAAGTAGAGGATGGAATCTGCGTAGATGAGTGCTTTTTTATATTCTTGTTTGCCATTATACAAATCCACCAGGTTTGCAATATTATTGGAGATGAGCCTGTTATTTTGGGAGAGTTTAAGATATTTGTTTGCTTCCAGATAATATTCTTCAGTCAGGTCTAAAAGATCCAGGTCGTCATAATTCATGGCGATGGTGGTAAGCGCAACGCCCTTTGTTTCCGGTTCATTTTCGGAGATCAAATTTATTCGGTCAAAGAGGATTTGGTTCGATTTACGGTAATTTCCTTTAAATCTTAGTTTTTGCGCAATGGAGATATAGGCGGTGTTTTCTAATTGAGAAGAGCCACTCTGTTTTGCGTATCTGATCGTCAGATTTTCATATTCTATGGCACTGTCAATTTTCTTTTCGGCGGATAATATTTCGGCTTTATTGTGGCAGGCAATAGCCGCTTTTGAATGGTTGCCGGAGCTGAGGGCTAACTTATAACATTGCTCAAAGTATAGTTTAGCTGAGTCAAATTTATTAGCCTGGCGATAGTAAGTTCCCCAACTATTTAAAATGATTATCCTAAATGAATCACTTTGGTTTTGTGGGTTATTCTTTTCGATTTCAAATAAAATAGATCTTGCTTTCTCGGGGTCTTGGGTTACAGTTTTATCAAAGGCTAAAAGCTGATCCTTTAACGAATACTCCTTTGATTGAGCACCAGCAAGCATAAGCACAGTTAGCAGAGGGATTAATAGTAAAAAGTTCTTCCACATGATTCAGCGTCAGGTTAAACAGAATAAGGCCAGAGAAATAGCGTTTTGGCTTAAGGGATTTTGTTAACACTTGCAAAAATATTAACAATTTTTGATTATCTCTAATATAAATATTTTTAAAAAACCTAACAGGTTGCAAAACCTGTTAGGTTTCGGAAAGTTTGGCTCTAAAATTCCACACTATTCAACTGCTTATCTACCAGCATACCATCCTGAATTTTGAGATTGAAGGCTGTTTTTTTGCGTGACTTGAATCGGATTATAAATAAATCTTCACTCCCTGAAAGAACTTTTTTGTTACCTACGTTCACAAATCCGACATACAGTTCCTTCTGTCCATTGGTGTGTAGCCTGTCATTGCTAACGTTTTCCATCTCCTCCATATTCAGGGGTGTAATGCCAACAAATTCCCAGTCTTGCGGGTTATAAGGAAGTGCAAAACCAAGCGCGTTTACACTTTGAAGATTCTGTCCTTTTACCGCAATCTCCACGATTTCGCCCGTGCTCACCGAAGTCTTTGAAGGTGCCAAAATCAATTTACCCTGCAGTGTATCGCGCGAAAAACCCCTGACTCCTCCACGCATGCGGGTAGTCACATTCGAAACATCATACACATCAATCATTCCGTTTTTATTGACATCGCCACGGCTGACGTATCCTTCAAAGTCGGCGTCGCCTTTTCGCAATCCCATGTAATTGATATAAGATGTCAGGTCATTGGCATCAACCAGTCTATCTGCATTAATATCACCCGGCAGGTAGCTAATGCTGCCCGGCACTTTAAATACATACATTTCACGACCGCTTCCAAAATCTCCCACAGCTTTACTGATATGTATTTTAAGATATAGAGCGGTGGGCTTTTCCTTAAATAAGAATTCTTTCGTAGTTCCGTTATTTGCCCACACAAAAGGCATGGGCTCTGAAAAGTCTGTTTTATTATTTCCGTAAGCGATGGTTCCCTCCAGCAAGATTCCATTTCCACGGTCGCGGGGGAGGTATTGCAGTTTATCCAACTGATTAACCGATCCTAAATCGATAATCAGATCAAATGGAACGGCCTTTTGCTGCCATCGGGTGTGCCACATATTTCCTTCATCAAAGTCAAACAAATTGCGCAGGCTGTTGCCGGATTGGGCAGGTGCGGTAGATGTAGCGCTTATGCCATGAATGGCAAATTCCAGCGGATTGGGTTTGGTTTTACCCGAGAAAGACGACCAGTTAGAATAACCGCTTTTGTTCACTGCCCTGATTTCGAAATTGTAATCAGTTTCCGGTTGCAATCTTTCAAATAAC
>JBIQMB010000318.1:0-4970 GCA_044463745.1 Chitinophagaceae bacterium
CGTTGTATGTTGTAATCCATAAAAACCCGCGAGAATCTTCTATTATATCATTCCCTAAATTATTGCTTAATCCGTCAAGAGATGACAGTTTTTCAAAAGAATTGAAAGATGGTTGTGCGTGACCTGCCTGTAAAGCAAACAGGAAAATGAATAAGATAATATTTGATAAAGGGCGGTACACTTACAAACTGTTTTTTTAGCCTATAAGAGCACGGAGTACATACATAAAGATAATTCTAATCCGACAAAGTAGAACAAGGTGATTTCACCTTTTTTGTTAATGTTTAATTTGAGATTGGCATTAGAAGAATTAGTGTGTCTTTAATGCGCAAGCCCCGGTGCATTAAAGGCACTTTGTTTTTAAATATTTGGCCAAGTGTTTTTGGCATTCCGGCTCTTCGTGGCCTAAGCAGTAAATCACGGTGACCCACGGGAAAAAATTGTAGGAGTAAAAACAGGATATGCCAATCCTGAATCACCCGAAGAGGTTATACTATCTCTTACTGCGAACCGGTATTTTTTCTTATGATTTGGATGAGAAAATAACAAAGCCTAACTGTTCGGGAGTTGATCAATTCCAAGAATAAACAGAGGCTTCATGCTCAATCGGATTGAAGCATCGAAACCAATCCGGCATTATTGATGAACTTAAATGGCTGATTTACTTTTTCACCTTTACCACCCTTACCTTCCATACCTCGGGCCCTTGTTCCAGATATTCCCATCTGAAAGGTTCCTTGCTCTCCGCCTCCATTTGGTAATACAGGGGCTTGGGATCGTGATCGTTGATAAACACAAAAGCTTCACCGGGCTTGATATCTGCAAATGCTTCGTAAAACATTTCATGACGTTGGGTAGGAGGGTAGGGGCGAATGTCGAATTCGTTGATAACCATAAATCCATCATCTCCCAATCCGCTTTTTTCTACTTTTTTCAGGTGCACGACATATTCGTCGGGTACTTCTTTTTTGTAAGTCCATACGTATTGTCCGGCGAATTTGTTTTTAAAAATGTCGTGAATATCCTCCGGGTCTTGCCTGGCAATAATCTCCATTATGTCTCCCTGCTGCATCATCCCATACCGGTGAAAAATTACATGCTTCCAGTCTTTTTCATCTATTCTTCTCAGGTCCATCAAGGTTGAGATTTCAGTAAACTCCCGGCCCTTGGATGCTTCGGTCTTGGTCACTTTCACAGTCCATTCCCTGCCGCCTTTGTTCAGATACTCCCAGCCAACTACATCTCCATAAATAGAACGGAATTCGTAGTAAAGCGGAATGGGATCATGGTCGTTGATAAAGGTGAAACTTTCTTTAACCGGAAGATCCTTAAAAACCTGTAGCAGTAATTTATGTCTTTCGATGGGTACCAGTACGCGTACATCAAGCTCGCCCGTTGGTGTCTGCACTTCGCTTTTCATAACAGAGTATTTCAATTGATCGGCAAAAATATCTTAAACCACTTAATTTGATTTACGAATTAGGGATTAAAGCGTACTATTATCAAACTCAAAACTGAATAGTTGTGATTCAACTATTTTTAAATCTCACGCCGTCAAAATTAATTGCGCTCCTGACCTTCCGGAGAAAAGGTCTTCCATGAAAAAACCGAAGGCCTTTCCGTCTATGTTAAAAACAAGAATCCCGGACAGAGCAGCCATTCTTAAAGACTGTCGGCCCGGGATCAATAATAATTTTCTATGGGGAATTATTTCTTCTTCTTTTTAGGATGAACGAGTTTCATTTCGCTGATCAGGTTTTTGGCACCGGCATATTTATCAATAATAAAAAGAACATATCGGATGTCAACCATGATGTTTCTGGAAATAGCCGGATCATAATAATAATCACTCATGGTACCTTCCCATACACGATCAAAGTTAAGCCCAATCAAATTGCCGTAAGCATCGATGGCCGGGCTTCCGCTGTTGCCACCGGTGGTATGGTTGGTGCCAATAAAATTCACCGGCACTTTGCCCTTTTCTGCATATTGACCGAAATCTTTTTTCTGATATAATTCCCTTAATTTTTCCGGAACATCAAATTCATAATCACCCGGAATGTACTTCTCCATCACACCATCCAGATAGGTGACCGGTTCGTAATAAACCGCATCTGCAGGAGAGTATCCCTTTACCTGTCCGTAGGTAATGCGCAGCGTGCTGTTGGCATTGGGGAAGATACGTGCTTCTTTGGGGCTAAGCTCTGTAAGCGCCCGCATGTAATCCCTTACGAGGCCTTGAATGTTTAATTGAATTCGTTCGTACTCCGGCGATACATTATCAAAATAAGCATCTGCCATCTGGCTGGCCATGACATAACCCGGGTCTGCTTCTAACCGCTTTACTACTTCGGCTGCATCCCCTTCCATCAATGATTTTAAACTGTTGATATCTGTAAAAGCGGATTTGCCATATACCTCATTTGTTAGTTTTTGTACATCAGGGCTTTGCAGTGATGCAGGCTTAAATCGGGACGGAACTTTCTCAGCATACAATCCGATCAGCGCAGTAAATACATCTTTATCAACCTGCTTATTGTAATTTTTATAAGACCCTTCCATGGTGTTCAGCAGGTTTTTTTTACGGTCGTTAAATGACTGTGCACCGCGGCTTTTGTAGAGGTTAACTAATTGATAGGTTTGAAAAGCATTTCGCAAAAGCTCTACATTTCGCAATACGGTTTCCTGAAAGTATTCCCTTGCCATGGCATAGGGTTCTATCTCGGTATAGTATTTCTCAAATTGCGGTAGCAGGTGACCGTATTCTGCCTGTTTTCCTTTGGCTTTGATTTGTTCCGTCAGTTCTTTTTCCTGCTTTCTTTTGATGTCTGCTGCTTTTGATTTGGTAAGACCCTGCGTTTCTCCTCTCCACTTTTTCCAATAGTTTGCTATGCTTGCAAATTTGGCTGCATACTGGATTTTTATCTGTTGATCGGCGCGCATGTATTTATCCATAACGGCCAACGCTGCGTCTCTGACCTTAATGCGAGCCGGATTTATAGTATTCGCAATCTGGTCAATCGCAATAGCCGGAAGGTATTCATCGGTCGTTCCGGGAAATCCGAAAACCATCGTAAAGTCTCCCTCTGCTACACCATCCAATGAAATCGGAAGAAAATGTTTGGGCTTATAAGGAACGTTTTCTGTGGAGTAATCAGCAGGCCTGTTGTCTTTGCCGGCATAAACCCTGAACAAGGCAAAATCGCCGGTATGGCGCGGCCAGACCCAATTGTCTGTATCGCTACCAAATTTTCCGATCGAAGAAGGCGGAGCACCAACCAGCCTCACATCTTTAAAAGTTTCTACCACAAAAAGCATGTATTGGTTGCCCTCAAAGAACGCCCTGATCCGTACATCCTGCCACTTTTCTCTTGGGTATGTTTTATTCAGATCCGCTGTATTTTCTTCAACGATTTTTTTTCTGTCGGCCTCGGATGTTCCTGCATTCACCCCTCTCAGAATACGATCGGTCACATCTTCAATCTTAATGATGATGGTTGCCGTTACGCCGGGGTTGGGTAATTCTTCTTTGTGATCTAATGCCCAGAATCCTTTTTCCAGATAATCATTCTGTAAGGTTGAATGGCTTTGTATTTGGGAGTATCCACAATGGTGATTGGTCAGTAATAGTCCGCTTGCTGAAATAAATTCAGAGGTGCAACCGCCATTAAAATGTACAATCGCATCCTTTAGGCTCGACTTGTTTACGTCATAAATATCTTTGGCACTCATTTTCATGCCCAGGCTTTTCATCTCGGCTTCGTTCATGCCTTCGAGCAAGGATGGCACCCACATACCGCCCTGTTGTGCGAACACCGGCAATGCTATGAAAAGAAATAAAAAACGAAAAAGTATTTTCATATTAAACAGTTTTTTTGTTGTTTGAATGATGGATAATTCAAGGTTTTCTCAATCGGACTAAAATATAAAATAGAAACCGGATGGATGAAATGATCAGCCGCTTTTTTCTATTAATTAACGTTGGGAAAAACAATCGCAAGTCGCGTTAGACATCTATTTCAATCCACACCGGTGCATGGTCGCTCGTCTTTTCCCAACCTCTCACAAATTTATCAACCCCACCGGTTTTCAATCGAGGAGACATGGCCGCATTAAGCAAAAAATGATCAATCCGCATCCCTGCATTTCGGGGGTATGCATTTCTGAAATAATCCCAGTACGTATAAATTCGTTCTTCAGGAAAAAGATGGCGAATTGAATCTGTCCATCCCTGGCTGAGCAGTTCGCGATAAGCCTGTCGGGATTCGGGATGAAACAATGCATCTTTTAAAACGCGCTCTGGTTTGTAAACATCTATCTCCTCCGGGATGACGTTAAAGTCGCCGGTTATGATGACCGGCTCCTCACCTGCAACAAGTGCAGAAGCATGATCATAAAGTCGCTTCATCCACGCAAGTTTGTAATCGAATTTAGGCCCGGGTTGCGGATTGCCATTAGGCAAATAAATACAAATGATGCGGATACCGTTAATTGTGGCTTCGATGAAACGGCTTTGTACGTCCTCTTCATCACCGGGCAATGCTCTTGTATGCTCCGTTATCTCATGTTCTCTGGAAAGAATAGCCACACCATTCCAGCTTTTTTGGCCGTGCCAGATGGCTTTATATCCGGCCTCTTCTATCAGTTCGATAGGAAATCTTTCCTGCGGTGCTTTTAGTTCCTGCAGGCAGGCCACCTCGGGTTTTGATTCTTCCAGCCATCGTAACAAAACAGGCAGCCTGGCCGAAATACCATTGATATTATATGTTGCAATTTTCATGAACGCAAAAATAGGAGAAAGGTTTCGTATCAGCATTCAATAATGGAGGAGATTGATACTTCAGGAGTTCCTTAACGAGAGAACGCTTGCGCCTATTGGATAGTTGGGGATGTCTAAAAAGTCAAAATTCGACTTTTTTTAGGCGGCCAAATTTAATTTAGAGTTCATCCTAAAAATCCTTGCTGGGTGA
>JBIQMB010000319.1:0-4953 GCA_044463745.1 Chitinophagaceae bacterium
CGATGACGAATATCGTTTTTCAATTGAATAAACCGGCACTTATATTCTCTTTAAATGTTGAAACCTCTTTACTTTTGGAAAGTTTCGCCTGGAACCTGCTACGCAGAAAAGAGGAATCAGACTTTCCAAAAGTTTCGGAAAGATGCTACGAGTTACTTAATTAACCTTTTGGAAAGTTTCGATCTGTCTTTTGTAGCCAGCCTTCTCTTCGATAGAATACCACCAAGCAAAAAAACTCTCTTTCTAAACTTTCCAAAAGTCTGGATAGCTCTTTTGGGATTAAAGGAAGGAGGGACTTTGGGATTAAAGGAAGGAGGGACATCGACTTGCTTAGACAACCTTATTGTTAATAGATGAATTGAATGGCGGGTCCCGTTTTTTTGCGAAGCAAAAACAACCTCTGCGCAAATCTGCAACATCTGCGGGAGGCCTTCCTTGCCCCACGGGTTAAGGCTGTGTTAACCGCAGGTAAAAGTATTGCCAAATCGTTGTCAGAAAATTAAACCATCTGATTAATCCGTGTCTAACAAGCATAAAATTATCAACTATGAAAACAAAATATTTAACCGGAATAACCTCCGTTTTAGCAGCAATGATGCTGGTACTCGCCTTATCGTCTTGCAGCTCTTCGAGAAAAATGGTGCAGCTTTCAGGCGATGAAATTTCAGAAATGATCAATAACCGAACCTTCACCTTTGTGGCCGACAGAATGAATCCGCTTCGTGGTTCGCAAAAGAACCTGACTGCCTATTACGATCTAACGGTGGACAAGGATACGCTTGATTCATTTCTGCCCTATTATGGCCGCGCCCGAGGTATCATCCTGCCATCTGATTCAGGACTCAGGTTCACATCGCGCGACTTTAATTATTCTGTAAAGGAGGGTAAAAACAATAGCTGGATCGTTTCTATAAGACCGAAGGATACGCAGCAGGTACAATCCATGACGTTAACGATTTTTGAAAACGGATCCTCAACACTTGATGTGAATAGTACCAACAAAGACCCGATATCTTTTTATGGCAATTTACAACCGGTGGGTTAATGCAAAAACTAGAAGGAAGGAAATTAATCCTTCCTTTTTTTATAGAAATTAAATAACATCGGAGAAACTCAGGAAATCATTTCCCCCACCAATATTTCGGGAATTATTGCTTCACCTATGACGTCTCTGCTAACCTGCGCGCTACCTTTCTGCATCAATGTGATTTGGCGACTTAGCGACTAAAAACTTCAAAGAGATTTTTCATAAACCACTTCGTGAATCTTCATCTCCTTGCGCATTCGTGGCTATATACCAACCATAATCAGCCTGCCAACATAGCCCCGAAATTCCCAAACATAATCTCTTAAGAATATCATCCATATCTACCCCTGATGATCCGAATCAGGATGATAATCATCGCTATCAAAAAAAGCAAGATAGAAAGCCGGTTGATAAAATGCATGTATCCCAGCCACTTGGTCTTGGGAGCATCCGGATCTTTTTTTACAATCCAAAGGTATTCGCCTATTTGTCTCCAAAATCCCATGAGGATTAGGAATTGATGGCTTGCAATACCTTATCTATCCCCACCTCACCTTCGAGAAACTTCTTGAAATTCCATTTCTTGTCATAGATATAAAAGGAAGGGAAAAACTTCACATTAAAGAAGGTAGGAAAAAAGAAACTCGCATCCCTGCCCACAGTTATATTGCTGTACCGGCCCAGGTTATGTTTTTTATAGTACCCCATCATATCCTGAAAGGGCAGATAGGTTACCATAACGATTTCCACATTTTTGAACTGATCAATATTCTTCAATATTTTTTCAGTTTCTGTATTGCAATGCCCGCAATCAGGACTAAATACGAAGAATACCACCGGTCTGTTTTTTCTGATTTTATCCCTCGTATAGGTAGTGCTGTCCGGAGCTTTGTAAATGGTAAATGCCGGAACGGTCGGGAATCTAAGATAAACGGGTTGCTCCGTATCATTCCTCTGCGCCATGGCTGCCATACAGAAGAAAACTGATAAGAATAAAAACAAAACTTTTTTCACGTTGAAATATTTTTTGCTAAGCTAAATATATATAATCAAAACAAAATTAATAAAAAGTGAAGGTCTTGAAACGAGTTAAGGAAACCTTCTGATTACGGCCATTTTAAAAAAGATTATTTTATACCTAAATCATCCTTGCATCGGCTTTTGGATACCTTATGTCTCCGCGAGTTCGAGATATTACTCTTTGATGCGGTCGTCTCCAAAATCATAAAAAACATTTATTGGTAAAAATAAAATAAATTAGTACCCTCAAACTGTAACCACTCCGGCAACAATGATAAAATGCTTTTTATTTTCTGAAAAATTATCCAACTCAATCTGATTATGAAAAAAAATATCAACAGAAGAAACTTTATCAAAAACGGATCACTGGCAGGTTTTGGCCTCATGGGAATAGTCGGGAGCCAGGCTGCGGCCTCCCCTACCCAATCGGATTCTGAAAGCGAAACCGGATCAATCCATGATCAAACGACAGGTCCTGACCTGATTGAAATGTCCATTTCTGAACTGCAAAAATTAATGGAAACCGGTCGCATGAGTTCTAAAGACATCGCACAATGGTACCTAAGAAGGATAGAACAGATAGATAAAAAGGGACCTGCCCTGAACAGCGTGGTTGAAATAAATCCGGATGCCCTGAGTATAGCCGAAAAAATGGATGCTGAAAGAAAATCGGGTAAGATCAGAAGCAGCCTGCACGGCGTACCCGTATTGATCAAGGAAAACATTGACTCCGGCGATAAAATGATGACCACAGCGGGTTCGCTGGCATTGTTGGGCAATAGAGCTTCAAAAGATGCATTTATTATTTCGCGTTTGCGAGATGCAGGCGCGGTCTTGCTGGGGAAAACCAATCTGAGTGAATTCGCTAATTTTCGTTCTACCCGATCTACAAGTGGCTGGAGCAGCCGGGGCGGACAAACCAAATGTCCTTATGTGCTCGACCGCAGCCCGTCGGGTTCCAGTTCCGGCTCAGGGGCAGCCGTGGCGGCAAGCCTTTGCGCCATAGCCATTGGCACCGAAACAAACGGATCCATCGTAAGTCCGTCGGGAGTAAATGGCCTTGTCGGCATCAAACCCACCGTCGGTTTATGGAGTCGCTCGGGCATTATTCCGATATCTGCTACGCAGGATACACCGGGTCCTATGGCGCGTACGGTAACGGATGCAGCCATCATGCTTTACTTACTCGCCGGCGAAGATTCGCAAGACCCGGCAACGTCTGCTATCAGAGGCAAAACTTTCCCAAACCTGCTTTCTTCACTAAGCAAAGATGGACTAAAAGGAAAGAGGTTAGGTGTGGAAAAAAGTCATCTTGCCAGAGGTGGGAATAAGGATGTAGCTGAGCTATTCACCCGCACGCTTGACACCTTAAAAAAACATGGGGCTGAAATCGTGGAAGTGGAACTATTTAAAAATACACGACCCTTAGGCGGTGCTTCCTACACCGTATTTCAGTATGAATTTAAGAATGGATTAAACAAATACTTGTCAACAGCCAATGCCAGGGTTAAGACCTTAAAAGAGGTTATCCGGTACAACGAAGAGAACGCAGACAAAGCGATGCCATTCTTCAAACAGGAGATTCTGATTGCCTGCGAAGAAAAAGGCGGATTGGATAGCGATGAATATAAGGAAGCCCTGAAGAAATCCACTTCATCCCGTGGCATCATCGATGGCATCATGAAAGATCAAAAACTGGATGCAATCTGCGGCATCACTACCGGCCCGTCATGGTGTATTGATCTGGTAAATGGTGATTATGACAACGGATATTCTTTTTCATCTCCGGCGGCCATGGCGGGCTATCCACATATCACAGTACCCATGGGCATGGTTCATCATCTGCCGGTTGGTTTTTCCTTTATGGCCGGAGCCTGGCAAGAACCTGAATTGGTAAGGATGGCCTATGCCTTCGAGCAAATCGTAGCGACCCGCAGAAGACCTGAGTTTATGGAGGTTGTGGGATAAAAAGTATAAGTAACATTTCCGAAATTACGGTGACAAGGTAAACTCAAAAATTGTTCGCCAAAAAATATGTCAAACCCGATCAACCATACCGTAAAGACGCTTACATCTTCCATTGAAATAAAAGCAAGTCGGGAAACCATTTGGAGCCACATCACAAATGTGCATATTGATCAATTTTCGGAACCTGCTGTTTTTCGTATTCTGGGCATACCCAAACCTTTAAGCGCAGAAATTATTTCGGAGGGCAAGAACGGAATGCGAATTGCCTGTTTCGATAATGGAAAGAAGTTCGTTCAAAAAATTCTTATTTGGAATCCTTATGTAAAATATTCATTTTCATTTAACCCGGAAAAAGGCTTCAGGGTTCTTTACGCCTTTGATATTTCCGACGGAATTTTCAGAATCTTATACGGAAACTATCAGCTAAAAAACCTGAATGGAACAACCACACTCAAGCTATCAACTACATACAGCATTGATAAGCGATTATCTATTCTCCTGAACATACCTGTGACAATGATATTGCGAGTTTTTCAAAAACATTTGTTGGAGTCGATTATAAAAAATGCCGAATAATGGTACCGATTAAATTTTCTGAAACCATCCTGATAAATGCAAAACCGGAAAAAGTTTTTGACCTCACTCAAGATTACGGCCGAAGACTGCAATGGGACACCTTCCTTAAAAAAGCAGATTTAATGGAAGGTGCAAAGGAGGCGGGCAAGGGCATAAAAGCTTTCTGCGTAGCAAGAAACGGAATGGGAATGGTTACCGAATATATTACATTTAACAGGCCAAAGGTTACCGCCATCAAAATGACAAAAGGTCCATATCTCTTTAAAACATTTTTAGGATCATGGACATTTAAAGACGCGGGAAATAGCACAACTGAAGTAGTTTTTCTTTATTCCTTCACACTCAGATTTCCGTTCAATCTT
>JBIQMB010000320.1:0-4949 GCA_044463745.1 Chitinophagaceae bacterium
GAACTCTTTTCATGGTTGTAAAAAATTAAAAGTTAATATCTAATCCAACGCTCCATATTTTCTGAATCGGATACATAGCTCCGTAACCATCATCAATTTCAGGATCGACATAATAATCATCCAACTGATTTTTGAAAGTGAATACATTCAAGCCATTTACGAAAATCCTCGCACTTCTCATCTTTACTGCATCGGTCCATTTGTGTGGTAACTGATATCCAATCTCCACATTTTTAATCCGGAGATAATCAGCGCTTCTAATCCAAAAGGTTGAGCCCCGATGATTGTTAGCATTGGTATTATAGTGAAGAAGCGGATAAGTAGCGGTGTTAGCTGTTTCCGGGGTCCAACGGTTCAGATGGAAGGGCTTTACCTTGCCTTCCTGAAAAAATTCATATACAGCTTCGTTATTGAGCATCACGCTTGCATTTGCGGCTCCCTGAAACAAAATACTGGCATCAAAACCTTTTATCTGAATACCTCCTGACAAACCGTACATGATTTCCGGTGTACGCGAATACCCGATTGGCCTTTCATCAAAACCGGCCTGAACCAAACCGTCTCCATTCAGATCAAGATATTTAATATCCCCTGCCCGAACCGTTCCAAATTGCTCAGGCCCTGCCTGAACTTCTTTATCACTTCCGTAAAACCCGATGGCGACTAAACCGAATTTGGTTCCAATGGGCAATCCTGTTCTTTCCATCCATGGATAGGCACGGGCAACCTCATCCATGAAGATGATTTTATTCCGTGCATAGGTGAGGTTGGTTTTGATAAAATAAAAGAGATCACCCACATAATTTTTATGCCCTATTTCAAAGTCAATGCCTTTGTTATCAACAATACCAATATTCTGTGGTTTGATGTTCTGTCCAAAAACGTCTGTAAGCGTGCCGCGGCTTATCAGCATTTTGCTTCTTCTTTGTTTAAAAGCTTCCAGTGTGAAACTCAATTTATCATTCCAGAACGATCCTTCCAGTGCAATATTAACCTGCCTGCCTCTTTCCCAGGTTACGCCCTCATTGCCTATTGCTCCCTGTGCCCATCCGTTTGCCTGCGAAGGATTATTACCCGCACCAAACCAATACTGGCTGGCCCCTGCCCATGATGAGAACCAAAGAAATCGCTCACCGCCTCCTGCATCATTTCCTACTTCGCCATAAGAAGCGCGCAGCTTTAGCAGATTCATAAAACTTAATGCCTTAATATTTTTCACAAAAGATTCTTCGGTCAGTATCCATCCGCCACTTATAGATGGAAAAAATCCATACCGGCTTTCGGGCGGAAAATTCTCTGATCCCATGTATGATCCGTTGAACTCGATCAGGTATTTGGAAGCATAGTTGTAGGTTGTCCGGAACAGATAGGCCTGCGATGCATATGGAATAGCGGATCCGGCTCTTCTTAAACGGCGGTTCCACAAAGCCATGGCAGTAACATTGTGCAGATCAAAATTTCTGAACCAGTTTACCGTTCCTTCTACATAGGATATGCGGTCAAGACCTCCACCGTTAAAACTTCCATTTGGATCTATCTTTGTATCTGTACCCGTTTGTGCATATCCGGTTATGGTATCCTGATTGTAAATGGGGTTAAATACAGCATAGCTTTTACCATAAGATACAGAAGGAGTGGCTGTATTATCATACGAATAAGAGATTTTTGCGCTCAGATTTCTCGTAATGAAATCAAACTTTTTAGTCATTGCAAAAGTACCCTGAATCGTGTTGTTCATATAAATGCGATAACCTCTCCTCGCTATTTCACCATAAATATTTGATGTATAGGTTCCGTTTCCGAAGAGCGAGCCATCCGGGTTGATGATGTTGTGTATAGGAGGCATCCGGTTAGCGAGGTTCATGATGGTAGATGCAGCGGTATTCGGGTCGCTACGGTTTGTTTGTACCCCTGCAAGATTTAACGTGGCTTGTAGCGTAGGGGTAATATCTACATCAATATTAGCCCTGAGGTTAAAGCGCTTCATCACGTTATTTGAATTATATCCCTGATCATTATCTTTGGTATGTTTATAGTTTCCTTCCTGAATATTAAGGCCCGCAGAAAGAAAATATCTCACAATATTATTACCGCCGGATATATTTAAATTGGCGTTGCCCACTTGCGAAGGCTGGATTATAAATTTATAATAATCTGTGTTGGGAAGAGTTCCGTTTTTATACCCCTCTAATTGAGCTTCGGTAAATGTAGGTTGATTTCCATCGTTCATCAATGCTTCATTTCTTAACCGTGCGTAATCATATGATCCAAGATATTGAGGTATCTTGGTTGGTTGTTGTAGCCCGTACGATGTCCTGAAATTCATTTGTGGTGCACCTCTTTTGCCTCTTTTTGTTGTTATCATCACCACGCCATTGGCACCCCTCATACCAAACACCGCTGTGGCCGCGGCATCCTTCAAAATGCTGAGCGACTCAATATCATTCGGATCAATGTAATCCATGGGTCTCTCAACTCCATCCACCACTACAATGGGCCTTGCATTGTTCATTGTAGCCATACCGCGGATATACAAAGTGGACGCGTCCACTCCGGGCTCACCACTTCGTTGGGTGGTAATGAGGCCCGGCAAACGGCCGGCAAGCGCGTTAGTGAGATTTGAAACAGGACTTTGTAATAGGTCTTTGGTTGTAATGGTAGCTACGGAACCCGTAACCGTTACTTTCTTTTGTTTTCCAAAACCGACTACCACTACTTCATTCATGCTTCCCTGGAGCCCGATCATCACTACATCCAGTTCTTCTTTAAGATGGGGTTTCAACGTTTGCGTTTCGTAACCCACATAAGTAAATACCAGAGAGTCAGCCAGGGCTACTCTGATGGTATAAAAGCCCTGGTCATTGGTTATGACCGTACGGTTTCCGCGATTATTACTGACTGTAACGCCCGCTAATGGCTGACCATCCTCCTGCATAACTTTTCCCTGCACAATGATTTGAGCGGTATCCGCATTCTGAGCAAAAAGTTCATTGCAAAGGCAGTTGGAGATTATAAGCAGAAGTGACCAAAGAAAAACTTTCTTCATAAGTAGTTCTGTTTTCTAAATGATAAATAACTTTTGTACTCTTTTATGCGAATACAGTTCTTAAACGATTAAGCTTAAAACGATTGTTATCCGCAGTTTCGAAAAACAAAAGAGAAAAGTTTATCGTTTTACTTTTGTTAATTAATTTACAATACTATGCTGAATCGTTTAAATTAACAAAATTATTTTTTGTAAATTGTCTCTTTTATTTTAAAAAAATTACTCTTCCGATGGGCAAAACCGGTAAAATAAATATGAGAATACAACCGCAACCACGTGTCCGATTCAAATTCCGATAAAATGAAAGCATTAATTATTGGCGCCACCGGAGCTACCGGCAAAGATTTATTAGAAATTCTTTTAAACGATAATTCTTTTAGTCAGGTTGAAATTTTTGTAAGGCGCTCAGTGGATATAAAACATGCTAAACTGAAGGTTCATATCATAGATTTTGATAAGCAGGATGAATGGGATCAACTTGTTACCGGCGATGTATTGTTTTCCTGCCTGGGCACCACCCTCAAAAATGCAGGAAGTAAGGATGCGCAATGGAAAATTGATCATGATTACCAATTCAATTTCGCTAAGGCTGCCCGACAAAACCAGGTTCCTGTTTTGGTTCTTGTTTCTGCGTTCAAGGCAGCGTCGGATTCTATGTTTTTTTATTCCAGATTGAAGGGGCAACTTGAAGAAGATATTAAGGCACTTCATTTTCCCAAACTTATAATATTCAAGCCTTCACTTCTTATACGGAAAAATTCGGATAGGATGGGTGAAAGAATAATCACACCTCTTATGCAAGGTTTGAATTCGATTGGAATTTTACGCAAACACAGACCACTGGATACAAAGACGCTTTCCAAAGCGATGATAGCGTCGGTGAAAGAATTTAACGACGGATTCTATATAATAGAAGGGCAAGACATCAGAAAGTTAATCACCCGCTAAACCCGCTTCAAAAAGAACGATACTCAAGTAAGACCAATGAAGATAGACAAATCAAAGATGCCAAAGCCAATGCAACACATCCTACACTTTCTGAATTTAACCATCATTTGCCTTGCCATAGCTACGCTTCAACAATGCAAGGAAAAACCAGCCGCTACCATCCCACCCAAAACCATTCAGCCTTCATATCCATCGCATGGCATTCGCATAGCATGGGACTACAGTTCCATTAAACAACTGACAGATAAAGGCGGATATCCCCGAATGATCAGGCTACAAGACTCATCGCTCATGGTCATCTTCGAAACTTACACAGGCGACATTCATACAAGAAGGAGTAATGATAATGGAGAAACATGGTTGGACCCCATCGAAGTATTTTCCTCTGTTACGCTTAACAATGATTTGGGAAGCAGTACGCGTGTAAACATGGCAAACCCGGAGATCATTCAACTCAAAAACGGTGACATCATTATAGGCTGCAATTATCGCCCGGCTAAAGAGGAGATCATACCCTACTCTGTTGCGATCAGGAGGAGTACGGACAATGGGAATACATGGGAACAGGCCCGCATACTTTATTCCGCCGCTCCCCGATTTAAGGACGGATGTTGGGAGCCATCCTTTCTTCAGCTTCCCGGCGGCGAACTTCAACTCTATTTTGCCAATGAATTTCCTTACACCCATTCCGACGAACAGGAGATATCTATGATAAAATCTTTGGACAACGGGGAAACATGGACCAAGAATCCGGTTACCGTTTCATTTCGGAAAAACAGGAGAGATGGCATGCCTGTATCCATCTTAGCCGGCGACGAAATTATTGTTGCCATTGAGGATAATATGCAAGGACAGTTCAAGCCCTATACCGTACGTACAAAAGCGTCTAATCCATGGGCAAAACCCGTTATAGAAAACTCGAAGGAAAGAGCATATGCTTTAGCAGACAAAATAA
>JBIQMB010000321.1:0-4947 GCA_044463745.1 Chitinophagaceae bacterium
AATGAGTTGATGAAATCATTTTTAAATACCGGATTTACGACTTCGTAAACAAACTTGTGAAGACGTTCAGAAAACTTTTTTCACCATTGGTTCGTGTATCATTGCATTCATCATAAATAATTTCTTTTTCGCGCCATTAAATTTTATTTTACAGAACCAAACCAAAACATTTGAAAAAATCCGATGAAAAAAATTTTTAAAGTTCTTGGGCTTCTCATCCTGCTTTGCCTGATCATCTTCACCATCTGGGCGTTCGTCAATATGAAAGACAGGCATCCGGGTTACAAAGCAGATTTGAAAATCATCAACGAAAACGCTTCTCCTTTAAAAGCAGGTTTTGGCAAAATGTCTATATCACCTGAGATCATTGACACCTGGGTGGATGCGAATGGCGATGCTGAATACAATCCAAAAGACGGCGATTATTATGAGGATAAAAATGGGAATGGAAAATTTGACGCGATATGGATTGCGGGTTTCAGCAATGCCAAACCGGCCAATGGAGTGCACGACGATTTATGGGCGCGAACGATGATCCTTGATGATGGGCAAACTCGTGTAGCCATTGTCATTTTAGACGCCATCGGATTTATGCAGGACGACGTTATCGACATCCGGAAGATGCTGCCTGCCGAACTCGGAATCACTTACACCATCATCGCTTCTACCCACGATCATGAAGCGCCTGACCTGATGGGCTTATGGGGCAAGACGCCTTTTCGGAGCGGAGTAAATCCGAATTACATGGCGTACGTTAAACAGCAGGCAGTCAAATCAATTGAAACAGCGGTACAGTCTTTAAGGCCGGCTCGCATCGAAATTTCGGAAGATCCTGAGGGTGCAGCGCACCTGGTGCGCGATACCAGGGAACCGCAGACTTTTGATTCGGGTCTCCGTTTTATGAAGATCATGGATAAAGAAACGGATACCGTTATGGGAAGCCTGTTATCATGGGCCAATCATGCGGAAACCTTATGGAGCAAAAACCTGATGGTATCATCCGACTTTCCGCATTATTTCAGAAAAGGTGTAGAGGATGGCGTGTGGAATGGCGATAGTCTTGTGATGTCTGGGATAGGCGGCACGGCCGTATATATGAACGGTGCCATCGGCGGTTTGATGACCACCCATTCGAGCCAGGCTGTCAGCGATCCTTTTACCGGCGAAGAAATTATGGAACCCTCTTTCCAAAAAATAAAAGCGCAGGGTGACCAACTTTCGCTACTGGCATTGAAGGCTATGCAGGAGCCTGCACAATCATTCGACAACGCAGGCATATCCCTCATCATTCGAACTATCAAAATCCCTATACACAACAATATTTTTAAACTGGCAACGGCACTGGGTGTATTGAACAGAGGCACGAGCGGCTGGATGAAGCTGAGAACAGAACTTGCTGTGCTTAAGATAGGACCTGTATCCATCGTTGCTATTCCGGGAGAAATTTATCCGGAGATTATTAATGGAGGAATAGAAAATCCCGATGGCGCTGATTACAAAATGGATCCGGTAGAAATTCCACCAATCCGCGAAATGATGCCGGGGAAGTACAAGTTCATTATCGGACTGGCCAATGACGAAATCGGATACATCATCCCCAAAAGTCAATGGGATAAGAAGGCCCCCTTTGCTTATGGAAAAGATAAGGCTCAATATGGCGAGGTCAATTCTGTAGGGCCGGAAACGGCTCCCATCCTGCATCGGAATATAAAAGAGATGCTGAAAGAACTGGGCGATTAACTTTTCCCGATCAAAACGTTGAACTTTTAAACATCTGAAAGACAATGTTTTTCCTGTTCCATGTGTAGGTTAGGGCAATTGAACCACCGGCCTGTATAATCGCAGGATAGGAATATTCATCTTCGTTTTTGCCGCGGACTACTTCTGATTTTTTCGACCAGGATTTACCATTATCTTTCGAAACAAATAAAGCCAATACGCCTCTGGAACCCCAGTTGGCACTATCTTCATTGGCCGCCAATACCAAAGTTCCATCAGGCAGTTTAACCAAATCGATACCGCTATTCGGATTAGGAAGACTGGTTTTATAAACCGGGCTCCACGATTTTCCGTAATCCTTTGAATCGGTGCGGCAAATCATACCGTAAGTGCTGCGAAGCAAAGCATGCACATGCCCGGGTTTCGATTCCCAGAGTGTGGGTTGGATGACACCACCATTCCGGTATTGAGCGATGGTATCTCTTAACCCCTCGGAAATAATTTTTGAAGTATCCGGAAGTTTATCACCCATCCCCAATTTCAACCGGTCAATCGTAACATAAGAGGTGGCTGTCCATGATTTTCCTTCATCCTCACTTATATCGAAGAATGCATTCCATGGCCCGTTTTCGTTGGAGGCACCGGCAACCCATGATCCATTAGAAAGAACAATGGGCTTATTTCTGACAGGCCCACGACCGCCTTCATCTCCCGCTACCAGTTCGTAAGCATCCGACCAGGTTGTGCCCTCATCATTTGAGGTTATGACATAGGTACGCCAGGTGGCTATTTTTTTACCCACTTTAAAAAACAAAAATATCTTACCACCATCAGCCTGAAATAAAACCGGATTCCAATGGGGTTCATGCTTGATCTTCGCTACTTTTACCGGCTGCGACCAGTTCTCCGGCTTGCCTTTGACCATCCAAATGCCTACATCATCATTTCCTTCTTTGGTGCCCGCAAATGCAGCAATCAAAAAAGAACCATCTTTTAACCGGATAAGTGTGGAAGCATGGGTTTCTTTAAAAGGTGGCCTCAGGCCAAAAACAAAGTCACGTGAATTTGTATCTCCGATTTCTTTCGTACTTCCCGTGGTGTCCTGATTTTTCATAACGTTTGTAATCTGATTTCCTGAAAAGAAATAAACTATAAATGCCGGCAGAATGGTCAGCCTGAAAATAACGTTCATAGAATAAGTGTTGCTCAAAGTAAAACAATTAAAGTGGGATGGGGAAGTTATTTCGTTTTAGAGTATGTGTATTAAATTCTTAACTAACCGGGGAATCGGAAAGGTTCCTCGGGTTTATGCAAGGCTATAATATATGAATCCGCCGGATTCACTTTTGATTTCATTCAGACTTTCTATAAACATCGGAACCCGCAGGGGTCATAAAAGAAGGCCTTTAAATATATTGCGATATACGCTAACCTCAAGAAGAGTAATAATGAGGAATGTACCATCAAATCCCAGAGGGATTATATGTTTATAGAAAGATAGTTTATTCCAGCTACGACTCTGGAAGGGTCATATATTTATTGATCAAAAAATGATGTGAAAAGATGACAACGGAACAAAAACAGGATGTACCCCGAATGTTTTTATTAAACAGCTATGGTAGTATCCTGACTTCCGGGATTCACCACTGGCGCAGGCCTCCCGGCCTGTGACTATGCGTTACTAAAAGCAAAAGCCCCCTTTTTATTCTACTATTTTGTACACGTTGTTGAGCCTTTCACAGGTGCAAGCGTCACTCTTGTGCCGTTAATGTACATTCCTCTTTTTCTTTTTCAGATGAGATTAATCTCCTTAATAGGCTTACGCCATATTGCTCTTTGCCCAGCGATGAAGAAAGCACATCGACCATATAAATTTGTTTTAAAAAATTCGCATCTTAATCCATATAGATTATACTCAACATTTTAGTTAGAAAACAACATGCAGGCCTTCAGAATAAATAACGCAATCAGACCAACTACGATGCACACCGCAATCCGCTTCATATGGCAATCAGAATACTTTGATGAAGTAACGGTAAGGCACAGGCCAAAGGCGCTACACCAATCCCAAATCAGACCTTAATTTTGAAACTTTTATCTTTATTTTTGAAAAAAGTGTTTGTGAAAAAAATTATCTGCATTCTTTTTATCCTTTATCCCGTGTTTGCTATTTGCCAAAGCCCGGGTTATTTTCAACAGAAAGCGGATTTCAACATTGATGTGAAACTGGACACAGCCAACCGTTCCATTAATGGTTTCATTTCCCTCAGCTATACCAACAACTCTCCGGATACACTGACCTTTATTTGGTTTCATCTATGGCCGAATTCATATAAAAATGATCGCACGGCCTTCAGCGAACAATTATTGAAAAATGGTAGAACTGATTTTTATTTTAGCGACGAAAGCCAAAGGGGATACATAAATAAGCTAAACTTTACGGTGGATGGTGTTGCAGCCACTTTAGAGGATCATCCACTTTATATTGATGTGGCTAAATTGATTTTACCCGAGCCACTTCTACCCGGACAAACCATCCAAATCCATACCCCATTTCATGAAAAACTTCCTCATCTTTTTTCGCGCGGTGGATATGCTGAAGGGCAATTTCTGATAACCCAATGGTATCCCAAACCCGCGGTTTACGACAGAAAGGGTTGGCATCCCATGCCCTATCTCGATCAGGGAGAATTTTATAGTGAATTCGGAGATTATGAAGTGAACATTACGCTTCCTGCAGAATATGTTGTAGCTGCAACGGGTACCAACACAAAAACAGAAACTACGAACAGGAAAAAGACCGTTACTTTCTATCAGAAAAACGTACACGATTTTGCCTGGTTTGCCGATAAAAATTTCATCATCGACAGCACCAGTATAAAATCTTCGGCAGGCCATAGCATCATGCTGTATGCTTACCACCACAAAGACAGCGACCCTGCCTGGAAAAATGCGCTTGATTACATAGAATCTACCGTCAGAAACCGTGAAGAAGAAATGGGTGCTTATCCATACGCAACCATTAGTGTAGTAGAAGCCCCATCTGTGTTCGAAGGTGGCATGGAGTACCCAACCATTACCAGCATTCAACCTGTAACCGATGACCAAACGCTTCAGGAACTTATCGATCACGAGGTTGGGCATAACTGGAATTACGGTATCCTGGCTACGAACGAACGAGCGTTTCCGTGGATGGATGAAGGGATCAATTCCTATTTCACTAAAATT
>JBIQMB010000322.1:0-4936 GCA_044463745.1 Chitinophagaceae bacterium
GTAAGTGGTATACTTTTCAATTGAATTGTGGACTACTTTTAAGGTGGTATAAGCAGATACTTTTTTTTTAACATCTCATCTTTTAACCTACTCTCTAGCTCTTTCTCTGCAAGGAGCTGTTTGAGTGCAATATTTTCTTTTTCAAGACTACGGATCATGGCCAGCCGCTCTTTGTTAATGCCATGCACCAAGCCTTCCGGACCGGCATCCGCAAATTTCTTTTTCCAATAATAAAATGTACCTGGGTAAAGGTCATACTTGGCCAGAGTAACTTTCACGCCGGCTTTCTCCGATTCTTTGAGAATCGCTAATTTCTCCCTGTCAGTGAACTTTTTGGTTCCCTTTGCTGTCTGAATCATGCTCATAGTTACAAATTTTTTTTCGTAATTATGTCCGATTATTTAAGGGGGCGGAACACAGCTACAGATTATTTAGCTTCGACCAATTCGTAAGTGCCAAACTGCATAAAACATTAACACAGACCGTTAAGTTCACTATTTATCATCGCACATACAGCATGACTCCTGAATACAAAAATTCCGGATGGTCATTTTTTGGAAGTTATAGTTTGAACTTTAGGAATCAAAAATCGTGGAGAGCAGCTTTTGATTTCAGTTACACTTCATCTACGCCAACTTTACAGGGAAAAATGCAGGATTGTTTTTCTCACTATATACTCGTGGGTAAAGGGTTCTTGGATGATAAATTATATGCAGGCATTTCATTAAGAAATTTCTTTCCTGCGAGGTTGGTTGTTGAAAGTGATTTTTCAGGTACTAATTTTATTCAACAAAACATCAGCAGGGAATTTCAACGCGAAGTATCTTTCAATATCGAATTTAGCTTTGGCCGGTTGAAAGAGCGGCTGCCACGGCAGGATAAAAGCATAGAGAATACTGATAAGAAGCGCTTAGACAAAAAAGAGAAACCGAATACATTGTAGAAGCAGGCACTCTGTAGCGTAAAGAGGAAGGATGCAGGTGGTCTGTGTTTTTTTTTCACGCTGTCGGGTTTGCCATCACACAAAGCCTACGCAGGGTCGCCGACAGGTGATCAGCCACCTGTTCTCGTCTGCTAAGACAGGACAGCGTGGAGGGTGGATCATTCACCTGTTCTCGTCCGACAGGACAGGACAGCGTTAATGATCCGCAATTATCTTTCTCACGCTGTCGGGGCCGCCACCACACAAAGCCCGCGCACGGGCTCAGACAGTGACCATCCACCTGTTCTCCTCTGCTAAGTCAGGACAGCGTGGATGAGCGGAAATTAATCTTTCCCCTTCACGCTGTCGGGTCTGCCACCGCACGATACCCACGCACGGACGCCAACAGGAGGGAAAGATTTCTTCACGCTGTCGGGTTCTCCATCGCACGATGCCCCATGCACGGACGCCAACAGGTGATCAGCCACCTGTTCTCGTCTGCTAAGACAGGACAGCGTGGATGATCAAAGAATTATTCTTTCCCTTCACGCTGTCGGGTCCGCCTCCACACTGTGCCCACGCACGGACGCCGACAGGTGAGAAGTGAAAAACCTTCCGGACTTCGGGCAAAACCGAAATCCGAAAGGCTTTTAATTAAGTAAAACTATTTCCTGAATTAATCCAGTCCGCCCTTTCGGGTAGGGGCCGACTGAGTAGGCCATTTGCCGGGCTCGCCGGTAAACGGACTAACTGGCAATACTGATTTTTCGCGGTTGAAGAAGGTAGGGTCTTCACTCGCCATATAAGCCAGCACAGCCGTGAGAATCACGTTTTTCTGCACATCATCAAAAACGATTTTATCGTAGGTGTCCAGGTTAGTATGCCAGGTGTAAACGCCATAATCCCAGCTCAGGCTGCTGAGCCCGAAGCCCGGCGCACCTGCGGCTACAAAGGAAGCATAGTCAGAACCACCGCCTCCGGGGAAGCCGGGGAAATTGGTTTTAATATCCCTGCGGGCGTCTAATGGTACCGCTGATAGCCATCTTTGAATATATTCGTAAGCGTACAAAAATCCTTGTCCTGATATATCCACCACGCGGCCGGTGCCATTATCCTGATTAAAGGAAGCCTGCAGGCCTTTAACGATGTCCGGATGATCCTCTACAAAAGCTCTGGAACCATTTAGACCCTGTTCTTCACTTCCCCAATGGCCAACCATGATTGTTCTCTTGGGGTTGGGATAAAACTTTTTGAGCAGTCGCATGGCCTCCATCATTACCAGCGTACCGGTTCCGTTATCCGTAGCACCGGTGGCACCATCCCACGAATCGAAATGCGCTGAAAGCAGCACATACTCATTCGGCTTCTCTGTGCCTTTAATTTCCGCAATGGTGTTGAAGGCGGGCTGCACGCCTGTCTCCTTACTATCGGCGCGGATGTTCAGCTTTACAGGTGTACCGTTGTCCACCAATCTATATACCAGGCCATAATCTTCGAGCGAAATATTGAGCGTCGGAATCGTTTTGGTATTGGCACCAAAAATCTTATCGGCTCCGAAACCCTTGCTCCAGTAATTGGTAAGAATGCCGGCTGCTCCTGCTTTTTCTAATGCAACAGGCAGTGTGCGCGAGTTGTACCCTGATTTGGAAATGCGCTGGTTCCAGGCACGGGTTAATGAATCGCGTTCCCTGTTCATCTTAGCAATTGAACTGTCTGTTCCATACTCTTTCCAGTTGGCATCCGATCTTCCGGTTGGCTGCTCCATGCTTACCATTACGAATTTGCCTTTTACACCTTTGATCCAGTTTACATAAGCAACGCTGTCTGCAAGGTCGGGCAGTATTATAACTTCTGCCGTAACGGTTTTGCCCTTAGTAGAAGGGCTCCATGCAAGCTGAGTGCCCTGAAGGGTTTTAACCCAGGGTGAGATCATATCCACGTGGGTGATGCCACGCTCCCAACCGCGCCATTCTCCCCATTTTTCATTTCTGGCTTCAATGCCCCAACCCTTATATTTCTCCACAGCCCAATCATGCGCCTGCTGCATTTTAGGCGTGCCCACCAGGCGAGGCCCGATTTTGTCCATGAGTTCATGGGCAATGGGTTTTAGCTGCGAATTGTAAGTGGCTTCATCAACCATTTTCTGAACAATGGGATCCAGTTTTTGCTGCCGGGGTTGAAACCCGCGAAACTGAGCCATAACCCCGGTACCCATAAAAAGTACCAGACAAACAGATAAGTAAATTCTTTTCATAAATTAAATAGTTTTTGATTTGGATTGGACTAAGTTACGAATGAGATTTTTAAAATATTTAATTTTGGATGAACGGAGAAAAATCAGTCTGTATAGTGAATGAGCATCATTACATCGATCGGTTTTTAATGTGGAGTGTATTTTGTATGTCACTGAATATAGAGCCCGGAGGAGGAGGATAATGATTGAAGGATTTAATTAAGGAATCATCCTGCCGGTAAATGAAGAAAAATTAAAATAATAAAATATGTCTGAAAAATTATCCATTAAAAGAGTTTACGAAGACGCATCCGGTGAAGACGGTTACCGGATTTTAATTGACAGGCTTTGGCCAAGAGGCCTCTCAAAAGAAAAGGCTGCAATTGATTTATGGCTGAAAGAAATCGCTCCATCCACAGAGCTTCGCAAATGGTTTGACCATGATCCAGAAAAATGGGACGGGTTCAGAAAAAAATACAGGGAGGAAATAAAGGAAAACAAAGAAAACTCAAAGGAGCTTAAAGATGCCATCAGCAAACATGATAAGGTAACCCTTGTTTATGGTGCCAAAGAGGAAAGGTACAATGATGCCGTGGTGCTGAAAGAAGTTTTTGGAAAGTAATTTTTTATCGGGCAGACGATCGATAAACCTGAAAACAGAATAGGGGCAAATAAAAAACCGGTTTTTAAATGTTTAAAAACCGGCTTAATCAAATTTGTTTAATATCAGATGTGTGCTTCAATCTTTTTTACAAAGTTAGCTTTTGGCTGACTGCCTATAAGCTTATCTACCACCTTTCCACCTTTTACAAACAAGATGGCCGGGATACTGGTAATGCCGTACTGCACGCTTAACTCAGGGTTTTTATCCACATCCACCTTTCCGATATTCACTTTTCCTTCATATTCTTTAGAAAGTTCTTCTACAACCGGCCCAATAGCACGGCAAGGACCACACCATTCTGCCCAAAAGTCGATCATTGCGAGCTTATCGGATTCCAATACTTTTTCCTGAAAGTTTGTATCTGTAAATTCCTGTGCCATAATAATAAATTAAATTAATTGTGAGTGATTCTGTTTCTTGCTATACCCGCAAAGGTACTGCCAATAGTATAAAATCTGAAATGATGACAGATATTTTATCTATTCCTATAAAAAATACTTTCTTTGGCGGCTCATTACACAGGTTTCAAGATCGCTTTTTACCATTTCCTTAACCATCTGGGCAAGTGTAAGCTTTGGTTTCCAACCCAGTTTTTCCCTGGCTTTAGTCGAGTCGCCGATTAATAAATCTACTTCTGTAGGCCGGTAGTAATTGGGATCAATCGCTATCACCACCTTTCCTTTTTCTAATTGATATTTGGGATCATTGCACCTCAGTACATATCCTTTCTCTTCCTCGCCTGATCCTTTAAATTCAATTTCAATTCCTGCCTCGCCAAATGCCATGGTGGCCATATCCCGAACAGAGGTGGTGACCCCGGTGGCAATCACGAAATCCTCGGGCGTATCCTGTTGCAATATCATCCACATGGCCTCTACATAATCGCGGGCATGTCCCCAGTCGCGCCGTGCATCCAGGTTTCCGAGAAAGAGCGTTTCCTGCAGTCCCAATGCGATGGCAGCTACAGCACGGGTAATTTTTCGGGTTACGAATGTTTCACCACGCAGCGGACTTTCATGGTTAAACAAAATACCATTGCAGGCAAACATATCATAAGCCTCGCGGTAGTTTACGGTGGTCCAGTAACCAAAAAGCTTGGCCACGCCATACGGGCTCC
>JBIQMB010000323.1:0-4909 GCA_044463745.1 Chitinophagaceae bacterium
CGATTTCACCAATAAATTCATCTTTAATCTGATCTAAAGTGAACATCTCTAATTTTTTATTTTTTGTTGCCATTTTATCTTTTTAAAAGCTTCATTGCGCTTTTTTTTCGAATCATATTTTCAGATGTTTCCATCCATTTTTGATAATGTTACTATTCAAAGATACAAGATGGCCATTTGTTGAAAAATGTTTGTTGCGCTTTTCTTTTTGAAAAAGTTAGTCGTAAATGTCATTCGCCTTTTTCTCAACAATAGATTTGATTGTTACCATGCTTTCCGCTGGACTAAAAATTTTATATGATTAGCATTCATTAATCACAAATCCATACAGAGTAAAGTATAACCCACTTTTCCCATCCCCAAAAATTTCTCCTCCTTTCACCAAAATAAAATAATACCTTTCCGCCTATGAAGAAAAATTTCAGTGCCACGGTCAATGAGGGGTTTGAATTTGACTTATCAGAAGAAGAAAAAATTCCTTTTTCCCGGGTTGACAAAGATGGCATTCATGCGCTGACGAATGGCAATTCAATAACCGGCCATTTGATAGAGTCCGATTTTTTAAACAGGGAATATTCATTTCGAATCAATGGTACCCGGTATGATGTCAGAATAAAAAATGAACTGCAACTATTGATAGGCAAGCTGGGATTGGCTGCCGGTGCGGTATCGGTATCCAACGAGCTGAAAGCGCCCATCCCCGGGTTGATTACCGAGGTGTTGGCAGCTGAGGGTGCAACTGTAAAAAAAGGTGACGGACTTCTGATATTGGAAGCAATGAAAATGGAAAATAAATTATTAGCTACACAAGATGCTGTAATAAAAAAAATAGCCATTAAAAAAGGAGATACCGTTGACAAGGGAATGATGTTAATTGAATTCGAAGACAATGAAGAACATTCGTAAAATACTGGTGGCAAACCGGGGCGAGATTGCCCTACGGGTCATGAAAACAATTCGGAAAATGGGACTGAAATCTGTGGCCGTTTATTCTGAAGCCGATGCAGATGCTCCATTTGTAAGATATGCCGATCAGGCTGTATGCATTGGCCCGCCGCCCTCTGCACAATCGTATCTTCAGGCCGATACCATTATTCGTGTGGCAAAAGAACTGAATGCAGATGCCATTCATCCCGGTTATGGGTTCCTGAGCGAAAACGCTGCCTTTGCAAAAAAAGTTGAAGAAAGCGGTCTTATTTTTATCGGCCCGGATTCTCATGCCATCGAAGTGATGGGCGATAAATTATCTTCCAAAGCGGCGGTGAAAAAATTTAATGTGCCGATGGTTCCGGGAACGGATCATGCTATTTCTGACATACAGGAAGCAGTGGATATAGCCAACAAAATTGGTTTCCCCATTTTGGTCAAAGCATCAGCCGGGGGTGGGGGGAAGGGAATGCGTGTGGTGAACCGCGCAGAGGATGTAGGTGAACAAATGCAGCGTGCGATCAATGAAGCCAAGGCGGCTTTTGGGGATGGTTCGGTTTTTATTGAAAAATATGTTAGTTCGCCAAAGCATATTGAAATTCAAATTTTAGCCGATGGCTATGGAAATACCGTTTATCTTTTCGAAAGGGAGTGCAGCATCCAGCGACGAAACCAAAAAGTAGTAGAAGAAGCACCTTCAGCCGTCGTGTCTGAAGACCTGAGAAAAAGAATGGGTGAGGCGGCAGTAAATGTTGCCAAAGCGTGCAATTACCGGAGTGCCGGTACGGTGGAGTTTCTGGTAGATGCAGACCGGAATTTTTATTTCCTGGAAATGAATACGCGCTTGCAGGTGGAGCATCCGGTTACGGAATTTATTTCAGGACTTGATTTGGTAGAGCAACAGATCAAAGTGGCGGATGGAGAAAAATTATCTTTCACGCAGGAAGATTTAAAAATAAAAGGACATGCCATCGAACTCCGGGTGATGGCTGAAGATGTGTGGAATGATTTTGCCCCCGATACAGGAAAGATTACCAAATACGAATTGCCCCGCGGTGAACATGTAAGGGTGGACAGTGGCGTCATTGCCGGGTCTGAGGTTTCGGTATATTATGATTCTATGTTGGCAAAACTAATCACCTACGGAAAAAATCGTAGTGAAGCAATTTACAACATGTTGAACGCAATAGATGAATATATTGTGGAAGGTATAAACACCACCTTGCCCTTCGGACATTTTGTTTGCCGGCATCCGGCATTTGTATCCGGTGAGTTTACCACCGATTTTATTCCGCGATATTTTAGCAAGGAGCAGGCGCATAAAATTTATGAGAAAGAAGCCGAAACCGCTGCCCGGCTTGCGCTATATCAATATTTAGAAGACAGGAAAAAACTAAGATTGCCGGTGAGCGATTCAAAATTATAACAGGTTATGAAAGATATACAGGATCAATTACAGGATAAGATTTCAAAAGCATTGAAAGGAGGCGGAGAAAAACGGATAGAAAGTCAGCACAGAAAAAAGAAACTCACAGCCCGCGAACGGATCGAATACCTGCTTGATGAAGGATCGTTCGAAGAGATAGGAATGCTTGTAACCCATCGTACAACTGATTTCGGAATGACAGAACAGGTTTATTATGGAGATGGCGTAGTGACCGGTTATGGCACCATCAACCAGCGGCCTGTGTATATTTTCGCACAGGACTTTACGGTTTTTGGCGGTTCGCTTTCTGAAACCCATGCGGAGAAAATTTGTAAGATCATGGATCAGGCAGTGAATGCGGGTGTTCCGATCATAGGACTAAATGATTCCGGTGGTGCACGCATTCAGGAGGGTGTAAAATCGCTTGGCGGTTATGCAGAAATTTTTTACCGGAATGTACAGGCTTCGGGCGTGGTGCCGCAGATATCTGCTGTGATGGGGCCATGTGCAGGTGGAGCGGTTTACTCACCGGCTATGACTGATTTTACGCTGATGGTACAGGATACCAGTTACATGTTTGTTACGGGGCCTAATGTGGTAAAAACGGTTACCAATGAAGAGGTGTCTGCCGAAGAATTAGGCGGAGCGCACACACACGCGGTCAAATCAGGGGTTACACATTTTACCGCACCCAATGATATCGCCTGTCTGGATCTGGTTAAAAAATTATTGAGCTATCTTCCGCAGAGCAATCGTACGGCACCTGCAAATTTACCTTTCGAGCCTGGCGATGAATATCGCGACGAATTGGAGGCTATCATCCCCGATTCGCCCAATAAGCCCTACGATATGAAGCAGGTTATTCATGGTATTATTGACCGGGATTCTTTTTTTGAAGTACATAAAGATTTTGCTGAAAACATAATTGTGGGTTTTGCCCGGCTTGGTGGTAGGAGTATCGGTATCGTGGCCAATCAGCCCATGAATCTGGCGGGAGTGCTTGATGTGAACAGCTCGAAAAAGGCGGCCAGGTTTACGCGTTTCTGCGATGCTTTCAATATTCCCTTGTTGGTATTGGTAGATGTGCCCGGTTTCTTGCCCGGTACGGATCAGGAATGGAATGGCATAATCCTGAATGGTGCCAAATTGCTGTATGCTTTGAGTGAAGCTACCGTTCCGCGGATTACGCTCATTACCCGCAAAGCTTATGGCGGCGCATACGATGTTATGAATTCTAAACATATCCGTGCCGACTTAAACTATGCCTGGCCATCGGCCGAGGTAGCGGTGATGGGAGCCAAAGGTGCCAGTGAAATTATCTTTAAAAAGGAGATAGCTGAATCGGATAATCCGGAACAAAAATTAGCTGAAAAAGAAAAGGAGTATGCGGATATTTTTGCTACTCCTTTTGAAGCAGCCAAGCGCGGTTTTATTGATGAAGTTATTCAACCAAGGGAAACGAGACGTAAGCTCCTGAGGGGATTTGCTATTTTATCCACTAAGGATGTACCGGTTCCGAAAAGGAAGCACGGTAATATTCCACTATAGTGAAGCAAAGAATCAGGCCTGCGCCCGTTCAGAATTCGTGGGGAATACGAAGCTACTGCTTCGCAAAGAAAACTAATCTTCCGGTTCACTTATAATGCGGCAAAGCCGGAGCTTCGCCCATCCCAGGGGATTTCTTACTTCTTTTTTCGTTTTAATTCAGAAACCAGCTATGTATTAAGAATGGCGCTACTTTATGGCCGTCTTGCTTTAGCCGACGTGTACAGAAATGCAAGGCAACAGGCTTTAGCCGCATTGAATCAAAGAACCCTCAAGTACAGTATCATGAATTCTTAGTAACTTAGATATTAATTCAAAATATAATGGCGAATACCTATTTTCAAATTTACATTCAGTATGTCTTTGCCGTTAAAGGTAGGCAGAACTTGCTGCAAAAATCCTGGCGGCAAGAAGTCTTCAGGTACATGGCCGGCATAGCAAAAGGCAAAAATCAAAAGCCAATAATCATTAATGGTGTTGAGGATCATGTACATGCCTTTATAGGTATAAATACTGCTACAAGCATTGCTGATATTGTGAGAGATATCAAAAACAACTCTACAAATTTTATTAATGATCATCGGTTTGTAAAAGGGAAATTTGAATGGCAAGATGGCTATGGAGCATTTTCATATTCTCATTCTCATATCGGAAGGGTTTATGATTACATTTTAAATCAGGAAACGCACCATAAAAAGAAAACTTTTAAATCAGAATATATTGAGCTCTTAGAAAAATTTGAGATTCCCTATGATGAAAGGTACCTTTTTGATTGGATTGATTTATAAAGGTATTTCGTATGTCACCCCTCTGGGGTTTTGTACGATGTATTTTGGTTGTTCTACAATCCTGGCACCCCTAACGGGGTTCGCATTATGTCGTTTGGTTGTCCTACAATCCTGCCACCCCTAACGGGGTTTGCATTATGTCGTTTGGTTGTTCTACTACAATCCTGCCACCCCTAACGGGGTTCGCATTATGTCGTTTGGTTGTCCTACAATCCTGCCACCC
>JBIQMB010000324.1:0-4902 GCA_044463745.1 Chitinophagaceae bacterium
GATATCGTCGTCGCGGCGGTCACCCGTGCCACTGATGATTCCTACTTTTTTGGTTGATTCCACTTTGTTCACAAAATCGCATAATAAATTTAACCCGGCGGGGTTGTGTGCGAAATCAACCAAAAATTTGAAGTTTTTAAATTCAAAAATATTCATCCGTCCCGGGGTCTGTGTGGGTGAGGGGATGAAGGTTTTGACCGCCGTTTTAATGGTTTCCAGATCTATTTTTGCCAGATAACTTGCCAGCACAGAAGGAAGTGTATTCATAATATTATGCACCGCCTTTCCGCCAAAGGTGATGGGTATTTCCGTAACCCTCTCCACCCGTATTTTCCAGTTGCCCTTCATGATGGTTACGTATCCGTTTTCATAAACAGCGGCCACGCCCCCGCCATTGCAATGATGGAGAATGCGGGGATTGTTTTCATCCATACTGAATAAAGCAATATTGCAATCCAATCCTTTTCTGAGATTATAAACCAGGTCATCATCCGCGTTCAGTACAGCATAACCATTGCGAGTAACGGTTTCCGGAACCACGCCTTTTACCCTGGCCATCTGTTCCAGTGTATCAATACCACCCAGCCCGATATGATCGGCACTGATGTTGGTGACCACAGCAATGTCGCAGGTTTGAAAAGCCAGGCCATTCCTTAGAATTCCGCCCCGTGCGCATTCCAGCACGGCAAAATCAACCGTGGGGTCTTTCAAAACAAACTGCGCGCTGACCGGGCCAGTACAATCGCCCGTCATCATCAGTTGGTTCTGTATATAAACACCATCCGATGTGGTAAATCCTACTTTGTATCCGCTGCTTTGTACAATATGTGCGGTAAGGCGACTGGTAGTGGTTTTGCCATTGGTACCTGTGATAGCGATGATGGGTAAACGTCCGTGTCCGGTAGGGAAAAGCATATCAATAACGGGTTCGGCTACGTTTCTGGGTATGCCCACGGCCGGTTCCAGGTGCATGCGGAAGCCGGGCGCTGCATTCACCTCAAGCACTGCACCGCCGCTTTCGCGAAGAGGGGTTTTAAGGTCGCGCGCCATGATGTCTATTCCGCAGATATCCAGGCCGATGATTTTGGCAATTCTTTCTGCCAGAAAAATATTGGCCGGATGAACAAGATCCGTTACGTCTTCTGAAGTGCCGCCCGTGCTCAGGTTTGCGGTAGGTTTCAGTAATACCAACTTGCCTATTTCCGGTACAGAAGTCAGATTCAGGTCCTGATCGTCTAACATCTTCATGGTAAAACCGTCAACGGTAATCTGTGTCAATACTTTTTCGTGACCGAAACCTCTACGAGGATCTTCGTTGGCCGTATCTATCAGTTCCTGTATCGTGTGTTTTCCATCACCGATAACGGAGGCCGGCGTACGCAATGCTGCGCAGATAAATTTAAAGTTGATAACCAGCACCCGAAAATCGAACCCTTCTATAAATTTTTCGCAAATGACCGTGCGGCTGTAGCTTCTGGCAGCTTCCAATGCTATCTCAGCCTGCTCGCGCGTGTTAATATTGGTAGTAGCTCCCTTACCATGGTTGCCGTCCAGCGGTTTAATAACCATGGGAAAACCTACGCGTGAAATGGCTGTATCAATGGTTTCACCCCTTCTGATCAGAATGCCCCGCGGTACGGGAATTTCTGCTGCCGATAGCAGATTTTTTGTTTCATCCTTATCACCTGCTATATCTACGGCTATGTTGGATGTAGTGCCCGCAATGGTGGCGCGGATTCTTTTCTGCAAAACTCCATGCCCTAGTTGAACGAGGCTGTGCTTGTTGAGCCGTATAAACGGAATGCCTCTTTTCTGGGCTTCGGCAACGATGGCACCCGTAGAAGGTCCGAGCCTGGTATCTTCCCTGATCTCTCTCATGGTCTGGATGTCCTTTTCCAGGTCGTAAGGACTTCCATTAATAAGATGCTGCACCAGATTAAAAGCAGAATTGGCGGCGAAAACGCCTACGTCTTCTTCCATGTAATCAAATACAACAAAGTAAACTCCTTTTTTTCCGGTACTTCGTGTTCGCCCAAAGCCCATATCCATGCCCGCCATGGTTTGCAATTCAAGTGCTACGTGCTCAATGACATGACCCATCCAGGTACCATCTTTTAAACGATTGAGGAACCCACCCGGCACACCTTCGCTGCAGCGATGCTCATACAATCCGGGCAGCAGTGCTTCCAGCTTTTCCGGAAACCCGTCAATTTTATTACTTGGCTTTTCTTCCAGCTCTTCCAGATCGAGCGTCATTTGAATTAGTTTTGGCCGGCGGATGCTCCAGTAATTGGGCCCTTTTAATACTTGAATTTTGATAATTTTCATCAGAAAAAATTTAGAAGGGAATTTTCAGGAAGAAAAGATAAGGAAAGAAAAAATTATCCTGAAATAAAAATTAAAAGAAGTGCTAAATACAATTCGTTCGCCTTTAATCCGTTACTTTTGTACATTCATTTTTTCAGAGCAGACTTTGCTCATTCAAAATCGTTTCAATGGAAAAACCTCAGGGAAAACTTTTCGTAATCGGAGGCGCTGAAGATAAAGGAGTAGATTTAGAGAAAGGTAAAATCGTCAGAAATAATTTAAATTTTTTTGAATTAGGAATTCTAAAACGGCTCGTTCAGGAAGCCGGCGGCGTCAATAAGCGCGTGGAGGTGATAACCACCGCTTCCATGATGCCCAATGAAGTAGGTGATAACTATCTGAATGCTTTTGGTAAGATAGGCTGTACCAATATCGGACTCCTGCCTATCCGCAACCGTGCCGACGCTACCATTAAAGAATACGAAGAGCGGATTCGGGTGTGTGATGCAGTCATGTTTAGCGGTGGCAATCAGTTAAGGTTGTCTTCTACTTTTGGTGGTACGCCTTTTTTATCCATCATACAAAATCGGTATATGCACGACAACTCCTTTTTAATAGGAGGTACATCAGCCGGAGCCATGGCTATGAGCAACACCATGATTTATGAGGGGAATGCTTCTACCGCACACCTGAAGGGTGAAGTAAAACTGACCACCGGCCTTGCTTTTATGAAAGATGTGATTTTTGACAGCCATTTTGAAAAGAGGGGCAGATTTGGAAGACTGGCACAGGCAGTAGCAAGTAATCCTTCAGCCATTGGGATTGGCCTTGGTGAAGATACCGGCATGCTGATCCGCGAAGGCAACTCGATGGAAGCAGTTGGCAGTGGCCTGGTGATGATCATTGATGGTCATAATATCCGCCATAACAATATCGCAGATATCCCCGACGGAAACCCGATCAGTGTAGAAAATATTCAGGTTCATTTTTGCGAAAGAGGCAATGGTTATCTTTTGCAGGAAAGAGAATTCATTACCGATATGAATGAATACCTCAAAAGCCAGGAAGATGCGGCACTTGAAAAATCATCTGCTACCGGGGCGTCTTTTTAGTCATTATCAAAACGTCTTTCGATTATTATAAGTCTCTTGCCGAAAAAGTATCTCCCTGAGATAAATCTCCCGTTTGGTATCCTTTTTTGAACCAGTACATTCTTTGTTGTGAGGTGCCATGTGTAAAGGAATCAGGCGTAACCCGTCCCTGGTACTGCTGCTGAAGGCGATCGTCGCCAATGGCATTGGCTGCTTCAAGGGCTTCCTGTATGTCATCCGGATGAATAACATTTTTCATTCGCTGATTATAATGAGCCCAGATGCCGGCGTAAAAATCTGCCTGTAATTCAAGCATCACGCTGTATCTGTTATATTCTCTTTCAGAAACACTTTGCCTTAACTGTGCCATTTTTCTTGTCATACCCAATAAATCCTGAACATGATGACCCACTTCATGGGCAACAACATACGCCAGGGCAAAATCGCCTTTGGCGCCAAACCGTTGTTTGAGTTCATCGGCAAAAGAAAGATCGATATATAACTTTTTATCTGCGGGGCAATAAAAAGGTCCGGTAGCGGCCGAAGCGCCTCCACAACCCGATACGGTGCTTCCCGAAAAAAGTACCAGTGTAGGTTCCTGATATGTTTTTCCTGCCTCAGCAAAGAGTTTATTCCACACATCTTCTGTGTCGGCCAAAACAACTTTCACAAACGCTGCTCTTTCGTCATCTATGGCTTGCTGCTCGGCTGTCATTTGGCGCCCGCCCGATCCCTGCTCCGGAATAAGCTGTTGCAAATCATTGATATCTCCGCCACCCAGGAAGAATTGAGCCAGGATAAAAAGCAATCCGATGATGCCGCCTCCCATGGCCAGCCCTCCTCCGGATATTCCCCGACGGTCTTCCACATTGCTGCTTTCTCTGCGTCCTCTCCAGTCCATAATTTGAAATATTTAATTCTTATTGATTCATCAAATATATTTTATTTTGGTAAAATGGCGAGCACGCATTTCTGTAAGGGCATGTCATGGTGATGCCTCATAAAGTTTCTTAAGTCACTTTATTTTCGCGACAACAAAAAAAAATGTTTTTATTTATCATCGGCAGAGGGGCCATAAATACCCGGAACCGGAATATCTAACATCCGCATATACACCGTAAGCTGGCCACGATGATGAATGAGATGATTGGTAATAATATATCGGAAAGCTCCTATTTTGGGTAAGTCGGATAAAACGTGATCACCGACAGTTAGCTTCCAATTGGTGAGCCAAAATTCGTCGGTTTGTTCGTTAACGAAATCGATGTTTTTCTGCAGATTATCTTCCAGGTTTGATTTGAGTTCCTCAATTTTTGTCTCTTTCATTCTCTGGTAATCTTTGCGGAAATCAAATACATCTTTTGATAGTGCTACATGAATCCAACTATGCATTTCCACCACATGCGAAACCAATTCTCCCAGAGTCATAGATTTTTCGTGCGGCTTGTAATTCCAATGTTCATTGGTTAGCCTGTCCAGTATTTTTTTTGTGTTATTGGTTTCG